>SKZG01000341.1 GCA_007127495.1 Planctomycetales bacterium | reverse complement strand
TCCACCTTGGCGAACATATCGAACGTGACCCCGTAATTGACGCGGCAGAACTCGGCAATGTCCTCCGCCGAGCCGGGCTCCTGGCGAAGGAATTGGTTGCACGGGAATCCGAGGACCGCCAAACCGCGCTCAGCGTACTTTTCGTGCAACGCTTGCAGTTGCTCGTACTGCCGCGTAAACCCGCACTTGCTGGCGACGTTGACCATCATCACGACTTGGCCTTCGTAGCGGGCAAGGTCGACGTCTTCGCCTGCGAGCGATTGCATTTTGAAACGCAGCGCTGAGGACTCCTGTTCCGCGCTGGCGGCCGGACGGCCACATCCGATGCCGAAAAGCGCCATTGCACAGGCGAACATGAGTAACAGAAACAATTGGTTCATGTCTTCATCTCCTAGTTCCGAGTTATTGTTCGCCGGATGGGTAGGAATGGATTCAGGAAATTGCAGCGGGGGCACCAAAATCGCTCGATCCGTCACCGCGAAGGGAAGCGGACCCGTTACGCTCATCCCACTAAAGCCCTTTCCCCCAGTTCCAGATCGAACTCCGGCGGCCCCACGGTTACAATGCCCAGGTAACCGTCCACGGTCACCAGATCGCCGTCGTTGAGCAAGTCGACGGCCCCGGCGATGCCGTTCACACAAGGGATTCCCAGTTCGCGGGCGATGATGGCCCCGTGGATCAACATGCCGCCGCGTCGCTCGACAATCGCCGCCGCGAGTGGTACCAGGTGGGTCATCATCGGCTGGATGGCGTCGCAAACGAGGACCTGCCCGGCCCGGAAGCGGCCGAGGTCTTCGCTGCTCCGGATACACCGGACTTCGCCCGCCTGCACACCCGGCGCCGCCGGCTGGCCGATAAGCTGCCGTGGGGTTTCGCCGGGACTTGTGCGTTTGGGTGCCTGTTTCGGCGAGGCTTTCTGTTCAAGCACGACCTTGGCGCCAAGCGAATCGCGCAAAGCTGCGGCGATTTTGGCTACGTCTTCCGCTTCAAGCCGGACCACGGGGGCTAGGCGCCCCCCAGCTCGAAGCCTCTCGGCCGCCACATTCAAAGCGCGGATCAACTGCGACTGGACACGGGCCAGCAGCAGGTTGTCGTTATCGCGGAGCCGCCAGCTTAGCCTGCCAAGCTGGAGCGTCTCCAGGGCCTCCTCGCGCCGATCGGGCCCGACCGCGGCCAGCAATCGCTGCGCGAGCGCCTCGGCCGTGTGCGGTCCGGGCCCCGTGTGCGATACGGCGCCGGTGTTTTGAGAACGAGCCAGTTCCAGGACGCCGCGCAGAATGAGGTCAGGGCGGTCCGCAAGCCTGGTCTTGCCGTAGGCGAGGTCGAGCACATTATCCACAGCATGCTGAAACGCCGTCAAGAAGGCTTCGCCGCCTTCCACGGCCCGAATCGCGTCGATTGCGTCCGGTTGCCAGGCCGCGGCCTCGTGGGATGCCGAACTGCACGCCTCATCAATGGCTTCGCACAGCGGCACATTGGGCTTTATTTGCTCGGCAAGCGAGCGAAGGGCCGAATTCCGCCGCATGGCCAGAAGCTCTTCGCCTTGCAGCAGGCCGACAAACTCGTAAGGGTCTGCCGGCCGTACCGCGTCGTTGTAGTAGACCGCCAGGTGGCGGACACCGTGGGCGAACGGAATGAACTCCTCCCAGTAAATCTTCGTCCATCTCTCGACCGCCGCCGCACGCTCGTCGATGGCGTCGGCAAGCTCCTCGTCGGAGCAAGCTGCCAAGTCCTCGGCGGCCAAACGCTCGCCTTCGGCCTCCAGCGCGGGAATCAACTCGTCGGCCACCCGTTCGCGCAGCTTCCGCAGGCGTGCGGTGCCGGGGCGCAACGTGAGGTACCAGCCGCGTTTGTCTTCACTGTCGGCGGCGGCCGTGGTAATCGGCCGCGCTTGCAGCAACGTGAGCCGGTCGCGGCGGCCCGTCCATTCCACGTCGGGGGCCCAGGCGAAGAGGGACTCGACGTCGGTGAGCACGCGCAGCAGGTGGCTCAGGTCGTGCTCGTCGAGCAGCGGAGACGTCGCGCCCTGCTCGTCGCGATGGCCCGGATGCCAGGCGACCGTGGCCCCGTCGCTGCGCCGCAGCTCCCAGCGGTCCGGATCGACTTGCCCGTCGACCAGTCCGGCGCAAAGCCCCGGCACGGCCTCCACGATGGCATTCTCGGCCGCCGGCTTTCGCGGATCGCGGCCGAAGGCCACGCCCGACACGTCTTCCGTGCGCATCGTCTGCACCAGAACGGCCATTCGGCTCCGGCCGGGGTCGAGCCCCAGTTCTTTTCGGTACAGCATGGCCGCATCGGACCACAACGAGGCCCAGACCAACCGGACGGCATCGACGACCGCCCCAAACCCCACAACGCCGATGTACGATTCGTGCAGTCCGGCGAAGGAACGGCTGGTCGAATCCTCACCCGGCGCCGACGAGCGAACGGCCCAGGCCGTATCGGCGGGATACTCGGCCAAGGCCGTGGCAACGGCGTCCGCCACTTCCGAGGGCACGGGCTGGGCGACAAACGCCGACCGGATTCGCAGCGCGGCGTCCCATACCTCCTCCCAACGCATGTCGTCGAACGGCTTCCGGCCGAGTTCCATGCGGATCCGGTCCTCCAGACGCGACTGAGCCAGAAGCTGCTCATACGCCGGAGTGGTAAGGCAGAACCCGGGCGCGGTCGCATGACCCGCGCGGGCCAACGCCGCCAGCCGGGCCGCCTTCGCCCCAATGAGCGGTTCGTGGCGGTCGCTTACCTCGGAAAGCGGAATCACGTAGTTGGGCTGGGCACCCACTGCCGGACCTCCTGGAAGCGGCACACGTGGAAATAACGAATCACGTCGATGCGAAAAAGGGCCGACGATTCCGCGCGGACGAACGACGCCAGGTGCGGATGGCGGCGCAGGAGCAGTTCCGCCCAGCGATCGAAATCGGGCCCGCTTGGAATCTGCCGCGCCCGCCCGGTAACGGTCACCGCCTCCACGTCCATCAATTCACTCGGCGTGCCGGAGCGGCTGTCGATCACCAGCGCCACGTGGTCGCATTCGGACAGCAGGCGGTATTTCCGCGTGGCAGTAGGCGTTGCGAAGACGAACGCCGTCAGGTCGTCGGTGGACCCCAGCGCCACCAGCGACCCGTACGGCTGCGACTGGCTTTGCGTACACAACACGCCATAGGGCCGATCACGCACCAAACGGCCGATCTGCTCCGAAAGATCGCCTTGGCCATGCTCTTGCGCATCTCCGACGGCCGTGGCTGCTTGCAAGTCGGCTGGGTCAGGTTGGCTCATGAAAAGGGCTCTCCCGTTTTGGGGCTCTTCCGGTTGAAGGTACACGATATCATCAGTAGCCTACCACACCAACAGGTGTTCATGCCAGAGGCTTCTGGTTCTGTAGATACTGACATCAGCTTCACGCTGAGCCCGAGCGAAAGGCGAGATCGTAACGATATAGCGCGAGCACCCCCTCTGGCAGGCCAGCGGTTTCTTGCTAAAATAGTGGCCGTCGCTCGAGAACGTAGTCCCGAGTTGTCCGGACAGGCCAGCATGAACCACGAATTACACCAAAAAGGGCGTGCAGCCTGAGTGCAAGAAGTGGGCAAGACAAGCGAACCAAACGCCCTGAGTCTTTCTTTCGTGTCGTTTGTGTATTTCGTGGTTCATCGTCCGTGCCCAAGGAAAGTGGTCCTTCCTGAGGATTTGAATGATGGCTCGTGAAAGACAACCCGCTGTCCGACGTCTGGTGGTGATGCTCGGCGACCAACTCGACCCGAACTCGGCTGCGCTCGAGGGCTTCGACGCGCGGCGCGACGCGGTGTGGATGGCCGAGGTGGCGGAAGAGTCGACGCACGTCTGGTCGCACAAGGCACGCATTGCGGTGTTTCTGGCCGCCATGCGGCATTATCGGGACGCATTGCGGAAACGTGGCCTCCGCGTCCTGTACCGTCAGCTTGACGAGCCGGGCAATTCGGGCAGCCTCGGGGCCGAGCTGAAGGCGGCGCTCGGCAGCGGCAGGCCGGAGCGGATCGTCCTGTGCGAACCGGGCGAGTGGCGGGTGGAGCAGGCCATCTGCAAGACGGCCGACACGATGAACGTTTCGTTGGAAATCCGCTCGGACCGGCATTTCCTGTGCAGTGATGACGAGTTCGCGGAGCATGCGGCCGGCCGAAAGCAACTCCGCATGGAGTACTTCTACCGCCAGATGCGGCGCAAGGTGGGCGTGCTCATGGATGCAGGTCAGCCCGCAGGCGGGAAGTGGAACTACGACGCGGAAAACCGTGGCAGCTTCGGCGCCGAAGGCCCCAAAAGGATTCAGAAGCCGGTCGCCTTCCCGCCGGACGAAACGACGCGCGAGGCGCTCCGCCTGGTGGAAGCATCGTTCGGCTCGCATCCTGGGCAGCTCGACCGGTTCGACTGGCCCGTCACACCCGCCGATGCGCGCCAGGCCCTGCGCGACTTCATCACTTACCGGCTGCCGGCGTTCGGCGCGTACCAGGACGCCATGTGGTCGGGCGAGCCGTTCCTGGCCCATTCGCTGCTCTCCTCGGCACTGAACCTGAAACTGCTCGATCCGCGCGAGGTTCTCGACGCCGCGGAGGCCGCTTACCGGTCGGGTAAGGCGCCGCTAAACTCCGTCGAGGGATTCATCCGCCAGGTGCTCGGATGGCGGGAATACGTGCGGGGCGTCTACCGGCGATTCATGCCCGAGTATCTCGACCGCAACGCCCTGGACGCACAGGTCCCGCTGCCGACCTTCTATTGGACTGCCGAGACCGAAATGAATTGCCTTCGCCAAGCGATCGGGCAGACGCTCGAGTACGGCTACTCGCACCACATCCAGAGGCTGATGGTCACCGGGCTATTCGCGCTGCTGTTGGGCGTCCAGCCGCGCGAGGTCCACAAGTGGTATCTGGCGGTCTATGTCGACGCTGTCGAGTGGGTGGAACTGCCCAATACATTGGGCATGTCGCAGTTCGCCGACGGCGGCATCATGGCCTCGAAGCCCTACGTGGCCTCGGGCAAGTACATTGCACGGATGAGCAACTACTGCACCGGCTGCCGCTACGACCCCAGTGCAAGCTGCGGCGAGCGGGCATGCCCGTTCACGACGCTCTACTGGGATTTCCTCGCGCGGCACCGCGCCCGCCTCGGCCGCAACCCGCGGATGCAAATGCAGCTTCGCAACCTCGCGAGCAAATCGCGCGGCGACGTGGCCGCTATCCGTCGCCAGGCCGACGCCATACGCCGGGAATATGGATGAACCGGCGTCGAGTGAGTGATAACCCCTGGGTGAGGATGGCTCGGGGAGATTGACCACGAAACACACGAAGCACACGAAAGGAAGACTGGCAAGTGAGCTGGGAGGTGGAGCGAACCAAGAGCTTTCCGTGTGATTGGTGTATTTCGTGGTTACTCGTCCGTTCCCGATGAAGGCTTTCCTTGGCGGTCGAGGCCCACCAGGGCGTTTCCCAGGGCGACGGCTTCATTGGGGTCGGCCGCATATTGGTCGGCGCCGAGGGTGACGGCCAAATCGGCGTTGCGGAGCAGTGCGAGCCCGCCGACGAGGATTTTCACCACGCGCCCGCGCTCGCTGAGACGCACGGCCTCGATGGTTTGCTTGAGCGTTGCCAGTTGGGACCGCAGGGCCACGGAAAGGCCCAAAAGGTCGGGCCGGTAGAACTCGACCGCCTGCACCAGGTCGGGGATGGGCACATCGGCGCCGAGTTGGATGGCACGCCAGCCGGCCATTTCGAAGAACTCCGCCACGGCTTGCATGCCGAGGTCGTGCTGGTTCCCGGCGACCGCGGCGATAAGAATCGTCTTGCCATGGAGCGCCTTTTGTGGAGCGTAGCGGGCAAGCTGGGCCATGACCGAGCGAGTTGTGTTGGTGGCAAAGTGTTCTTCCGCCACGTTGATCTCAGCATCTTGCCACATCCGACCGGCTTCTTGTTGGGCGGGCAGCAAGACCTTCAAGTAGAGGTCGGCCAAGGGCGTTCCGGCCTCGGCCGCGGCGAGGATCAGCCGAGTGGCACGGTTGCGGTCGCCCTCCAGCAGTGCCAATAGGTAGTTGCCGGCCAGGCGGCCTTCGGCCGAATCGGTGGACAGGCGGCTAATCGACGGTTCACCGGCCGACTTGAGCGTTGCGAGGGCATCGCGGCAGGCGCCGGTCGCGGCCGCGGCGGCCGCGGCGGGAAGCTCCGCCGCAAGAACTCGGCATAGCGAGTCCAACGCCGCCTCGAGCCCGCCGTCGGGTATGCCACGAGAGCATAGCAAGGCCCGCATCCACACGGCATAATCGACGAACAATCCCGGCCGGTTGGCCAGCAACGCGGCCGCCAACTCCTCCAGGCATTGCACGAACACTTGACGCCACCGCTCCACGTGTGCGGGGCCCAGACCGGCTGCCAGGTCCGGATGCGTTTCCATCAGATCGCCGGCCGAGTAACCGGCCAGCGCCCGCGCGGAATGAGCAATCAATCGAGCCGATAGGGAAGTGTCTTCGCTCATGGTTTCCATCATGTCAAGTTGGGATTGGATGCAGCGGCAGGCGCCAGCATTTCACGCAGGCGTTTCAGCCCGCGCCGCGTATGAGTTTTCACGGTTCCCAGTGGCATACCGGCCGCCTCGGCCACTTGGCTTTGAGTCAGGCCGTCGAGCAGCCCCAGTTCCAATACGCGTCTTTCCTCGGGACGTAGTTTGGCCATAACGACCCGGGCGCGCCGGGCCTCTTCCGCCGTCTCGATCTGCCCCTGTTGCGAACGCCCATACAATACCGGCTCTTCCACCAGGGTTTGCGTGGGAATCCTCCGCGATTGTCGCCGATGCCGGTCGATCAGCCGCCGGCGGCCGATGGTGGCGATGAAGGTTGCCTCAGAGGCGATGGCCGCATCGAAGCGGCGTGCGTTGCGCCACACCTCAATAAAGATTTCCTGAACAGCGTCTTCCGCGTCGGCGTGCTGTCGGACGTGTCGGCGGACGAGCGACCAAACCAGGGCGCCGTATCGGTCGAGGCATTCATCGACAGCCGCCGGGTCACCCCCGGCGATTCGCTCGAGTACTGTGGGATGCACGCTTCGGGTTCCGCCATTCTTCCCGGGCGACGGCGATTCTTATTGGCTGCAACGCAAAGGGGACCGTCCCCGTCCAACGCCTGCCCCGAGAATAACCAGTTTCCCAGAAGCGGCCGGGAAAAAAAAAGGGGGGCCCAATGGGGCCCCCCTCAAATTGTGGCGGGCGAGTATCTACTATGGGAGCAACACCGCATCGATGACGTGGATCACCCCGTTGGACGCCCGGATGTCGGTCTTCACCACATTCGAGTCGTTGACCCGAACCCGACCTTGTTTGGCGTTGACCCGCAACTCTGACCCCTCCACAGTGGCTGCCGAGGAAAGCTTGACGACGTCGGCCGCCAGCACCTTTCCGGGAACAACATGGTAGGTGAGAATCTTCACCAGTGTTTCCCGGTTCTCGGGCTTCAGCAGCTCCTCGACCGTTCCCTCGGGCAGCTTCGCGAACGCCTCATCCGTCGGGGCGAACACTGTGAACGGTCCAGAGCCCTTCAGCGTTTCAATCAGCCCGCCGGCCTCCAGCGCCGCGGCCAGCGTGTTGAAGCTTCCGGCCTCAACCGCGGTTTCGACAATGTCCTTCGGCCTGCTGCACGCCGCCGGACAACATCCCGCTGCGTGCAGCGACGGAACGACTGCCAGGACCAAGCCACACACCGCCAATCCAAGAACAAAACTTCTCATCACAAACTCCTTAAAATAGGGGGTTTCGCGGCGATTTGTTCACCGCACCGGTTTTCCATACTGTTAGGTTGTTCGCTATCGAGGGCAGATCGGTTTCAATCGGCCGAAATGTTTTTGGCATGGTGCATCCGAGGTTAAACGGCATGGCAAGTCTTACAATT
>SKZG01000574.1 GCA_007127495.1 Planctomycetales bacterium | reverse complement strand
CTCACGCTGGGAGCCGGAGTCGCCCGATTCCGGCGAAGGCTGCATTTGCCCAGGCGCCTGCTCGGCCGCATCGTCGGCCGGCCCGCCCTCCGGGGCTGTGTCGGAGGGCTCTGCGCCGGCCGGCTTCTCGCCCGAAGCCGTTTCTTGCTGCGCGCCCGGTTGGCCGGAGTCGGCCTCGGGTTGCCCGGACGGTTGATCGGCGTCTGCCGGCGGTTGGTCGGTTCCTGTTTGTCGCTCCGGCTGGGCCGCCCCGTCCGGCTGGGCCGCCCCATCCGGCTGCTGGCCGTCGCCGGGTTGCGTGTCATCAGTTGGCTCGGGCTGCCGGTCGCCTGCCGCGTCTTCAGCAGGTTCCCGTGGTTCGCCGTCCGGTTGGTCGGGAGGCTGCGGGGGATCGTCGGTCGCGCGGTCACCCGGCCGCGGATCGGCCGCCTGCTCACCGGGATGCTGCGGCTCGGCAGGTTCGGACGGATCCGTCTGCTGCCGCTGGCGGTGCTCTAGGATTCGCTCGATGGCATCGCCGGGATTCGTGTCGGGGTCGATGGGCGCGGCGTCCTCCGACGCGGGGTCGTCCCCGGCGGTTCCACCGTCGGCATCGGACCGGCCGCCGGGCATCGTCTCCTCCCTGTCTGCACCCTCGCCTTCCGCCGGCTCTGTTGGTTGATTGTCGTCCGGGTGGGGCGTTTCGGGGTGGCTGGCGTCGTCGGGCGATGGCTTCTCGGACGATGGCTTCTCGGGCGATTCCTGGCCCGATTCCTCTTCAGGATGTGCAGGCGGCTGAGGCTGGTCGAACGGCGGCTGCTGCGGTTCAGTGGAGCGGCCGGGTTGCGTTGCCTCCGGGCGGGCGGCGGGCGTGGGCTCGCCGCGCTCGGCGTCCCGCCGGCCGGACGCCTCGATCACCTCCAACCAGCGACGGTCGGTCTCGCCTCGGCCGGGGGTCGGCTGCCGGATATCTTCCGCCTCGGCCCAGTACAAGATGCGGTCGCCGGGTGCGAGCCCATGCTCCCGCGGCCGGAACTCGAATTCACCAGTGAACGGCCCGCGAAAGCCCGCCGCCGCGGCCGAGGGGGCCAGGAGCGGCCGAAGGTCCAAATCGCGGCCGCCGGTAACCGCTCGCAAGACCACGCGCCGAAGGCCGAAGTCGGGGTCTTCGGCCCGTACTCGGATGGTTACTTGGCTGTCGGCAGGGACCGTCGTCTGTTGTTGCTTGGGCTCCAAGAGCACAACCTCCGGCGGCAAGTCGCGGATGACTTCGATGCGATGCCGTATAGGCCGCGGGTTGACACGGCTGGCGGTATCGACGAACCGCAACTGGTAGTTGTCGTACTGGGGGCGAGATGGGTCCTCCGGATTCAGACGCAGGGTGAACGAACCCACTGCCTGCCGGTCGTCAACTTTCATGCGAACGGCGTGCTTTCCGTCGCTGCCCAAGTCGATTTCGGCCCGGCCGATGGGTTGATTCGCTTCGGCGTAGATGATCGCCCGCGTTCCTTCGAGTGCCTGCAAGTCGCCCTGTCGGCGAAGCGTTCGAGCCGGCAAGCCGGTATAGGGCGGGTACTCGAGCACGACACGGTCCACCACGATCGCCGGCGCCGTTTGGACGCCGATGCGGAATGGCTCGCTACGGAAATCGCCCGCCGCCAGCACGTACGTGCCGTCCTGCTGAAATCCGCGGCCCCCTGGCGGTAATTCAGCCCGGTGCCGATAGTCGCGTTCAGGTAGGGTCATGGGCACCGCTTGATGGACCAACTGGCCGTCGCTCGTACTATAATACAGCGTCACGGGCTCCTCATCCCGCAACCCGCGCGCCACGGCGGTGACCGTCATAGTATCGCCCAGGTACACCACGGCGTTGCCGGGTTCGACCTCACTGATCCGCACCCGCGTTGGCGCCGGCGTGCGACTGAACGGCCAGAGCACGCGGCCGGCCGAGGTGGCAAGGCTTTTCGGCGAGAGGACCAGATAGAGGCAGCACAAGGCCAGGACGCCGGCCAACAGGTACCCGAGCCGAAATACATGCGTCCGATCGACCGCCGCCTCGATCTCGACTTCTCGCAGGTCGGCCGCGGCACGGCGTTGGACCGTTTCGAACACGACCGGCTGCAACTCTCGGCGATGTTCGCGGAGCATCAGGAAATTGATGAGGCTGTTTTTCACGCCGGGCCGACCCCGTTCCAAAGCCTGCGCTGCAAAGAGCGGATGGATGCGGAAACGGCAGGGAGGAACCAACTCGCGTGCGATATAGAACCCCGCGCCCCCGAATAAAGCCAGGGCTGCCAATAGACGGCCGAGATACCCGAGACCTCCGGCCACGAGCCAGTGGTCGGCCACGGCGAAAACCAGAAGGTACACAAGCACCCCGACAGCCAGCCGCAACAGCCCGGCCGCCAAATCGACGCCCTTCACGTGCCGCCGCGCCTGGCTGAGGCGCTGCTCAATGACCGCATCGGCCGGGTACGCCGGCGCAACGGGCGGAGGCGGTGTCGGAGTTGCGGTTTTGATGGACATGCTGGCGTCTCCCTTCTTCTATTATAGACGAGACGGCCGCCGGAATAATTCCGGTCCATCATTTGCCATTCGACGGGCCACTTCAGCATGGCTCATCTTACCCCGCACGAGCTATATTCAGCTCGCGGCCAGCCGGTCTCTGTACCGTAACCGGCGCTCAGGCGATTTCCGGCACGACAAACGGCTCGCGATACTCACGTTTTAGGAAAGCATTGGCCGCCTCGGCACCCTCGCCGACGAATTGCTCGGTTGCCGCGTCGATGGCCAGCAGGGGAGTGAAGCGAATCTCGTCACTTTCCATTTCGAGCCCGTGAGCGTCGAGCAGTTTGCCCATCTCGCCGACCAGGCCGGTCCACAGTCCCGACGGGTCCTCGACCTTTGCGGCCTCGGCGTGCGAGAACCTGCCGCCGGCTCGTGCCATAATGTTCGCAAGGTGGCACCAACTGGTCGTGTCACTGCCCGAACGCATGGGCGAATTCAGGATTGACGCATCACGACGGCGCACCGCGTCGATGAAATTGCGTTGATGGGTCCCGTCGCCCGTGCCTCCGGAGAACTGCCGGATCTGTTTGCCGTCGGCGTCGAAGGCCACGGCCCTGCCGCGCTGTCCTTCAAGCCGGCCGCCCTCGCAATACGCGATATAGCCGCTCCCCGGGCCGGGGTGGGGCGAGGGACTGCGAGAGCCGGGTTTATCGGGAAGGTTGGAAAGCCCGATGACGACCGGAATGGCGCCTGTGTCGAAATAGACGAAGTGAATGTTCGGCGTCTGGCCCGCGTCGTTGAACACCACGCGACCGCCGCCACCGCAAATGCGGCGTGGTAGCACCACCTTGTCCAGAAACACGTTGTTGCGAAGATCGTCCAGGACGTGAACGCCCCAGTTGCCCATCTCGCCCGTGCCCGTGTTCCAGTCCCAGTGCCAATCGTATTGCAGGTTGTTGCGGTAGATCGGCATATCCTGTGCGGGACCGAGCCACACGTCGTAGTCGATGTGTTCGGGGATCGGCAACGGCGTGTCGCGTTTGCCGATCGAGGGCCGAACTCCGTAGCGGTTCACGCGGGCCGAAAGGATTTTGCCCAGCGCCGCGTCGTCATGGAGGAACTTCTGGATTGCGGCCTGCATCGGACTCGAACGCTGCTGGGTCCCGTGCTGACAAATCCTGTCGGACTTTTCGACGGCGGCGACGGCCTGCCGGCCCTCCCAGTGGCTGTGCGACATCGGCTTTTCGCAATACACGTCCTTGCCGGCTTGCACGGCCAGGATCGTCGCCAAGGCATGCCAGTGGACGGAAGCGGCAATGACCACGGCATCGATGCCGGGATCGTCCAGCATCTTGCGAGGGTCGGTCCAGGTTCGGGCCTGCTGGAATCGCTTGTGGACGCTGCCCAAACGGTTCCGATCGGGATCGCAGAGGCCGGCGATCCGTACCCCCGAGATCTTGCTGAATTGCCCCAACAAGTGGCCGCCGCGGCCGCCGCAGCCAATCAGGCCCAGGCGAATCGCGTCGTTCGCGCCGGCGGCCCGAACTGAAGCCGTGGGCACAGCCATGACCGCACCCGCAGCCAGTCCGGTTCGCAGGAAATGACGTCGCGTTACAGAAACCATGGTGAGCCTCCTTCAATGTGTTCGCGTAAGTCGAAGTATTTCGTGGATGCAAGCCTCAGTTGAACCACTCATATTAAGTGTATCATCCCAAGCCGACGGTGGGAAGTCGCCGGCGCACGGTGCATGCGCCCAAAGCGGGGGGCGTCGGGCGGTACGAACAGGTTCATTCCGGGGTCCATAGCTTGCCGCCGCTGCCCCCCGTTTCGCTTTCGGGGGTCCATAGTTTGCCTGCTTCGGCTTGCGATGCCGGCTCGCCGGCCCGCGCCATTGCGGCGCGCTGTTGTGCCGCCATCGCGGCGGGGCCCGGGGTCCCATCCGGATTGAGAATGCCGATACGGACGAGCAATTGCATCAGGCGTTCGTTCACGCCCTTCTCGCTTGCGTGCGTCGAATGGACGTGGTCGATCAGCTTCGGCAGATTTTCCGTTGAACCATGTAGGATGTGCAGGTTCAACTCCGCGAAGTCGAAGTCGACGTTCGATTGACCGGCCGCCTCACACGCCTGCCGGCCCAACTCGATGTAGTCCATGGCCTTCGACAGGTCGGGCTGAACGTACGCCACCTGCTCGATGGCGTGCCGGCGTTCCTGGGTAGCGCCAAGGTGTTCTCGCTCGACCAGCGCCGCCGCGCATTTACGCATGGCCGGCAGGTACTGGTAGGTCATGGCCCGGCCGAACGCGAGCGCAAGATCGGCGTCGTTGAGCTTCTCGACCTCGATTCGATCGAGCCGATTGACCGGCACCCGCCGGATATCGACCTGCTCGGGGTCGATAGGTTCCGGTGTGGGCACGCCCAGCCGGGCGCGCAGCTCAGCGAATGCGTCGTCGCCTTCGACCGCTTCGACGAGCGATTCGAGGGTCAACACGGTGGCGGCCAGCTTGCGCCGCTGCGCCTCGTCGGGCTGGGCATCGGCCACCTGGCGCGGCGTCTTTCCACCCAGCACACCCAGCGCCAAATGGGGCCAGCGGTCGAGGATCGCCTCGCGGCGGTACTCCCCGGCGGCGGTGTGGAAGGTTTCGGGAGGGATGCCGGCCGGGCAGGTGAACTCGGCCTCGATCAGGTCGATGCTGCGCGACACGCGGCCGATCACCTCCTGCTGGAGCATCTTGCCCAGCGCGTCGCCGGCCAGGGCGGCAACCTGGGCCTCGATCTCGCCGCGCTGGTCGGCCACAAAGCCTGACAACTCAAGCCGCGCCTCCCGGTCGGTTTGCTTGCCGAAGACGCGGGCTCGGGCGATGGGGCACGCGAGCGTGTGCGGACCGATGTCGTCGGAAGCGCCGGGTTCGGGCCGGTTCAGCAACAGGAAAAGGAGCCGGGGCGGCGAACCGTCGGCGTCGGGATCGCGGGCGAGGGCTTCTTCGGGCAGAACGAGGGCACGGCGGTCGAGCGAAACGGCCGCCTGAAGTTTCTCCACGTCGTCGACCGCCCAGACGATGTCCAGCATGTCGATGCCGTCGCCCAGCGGGTCGTCGGCGACGAGCATGGCGCGGGCCTCGGCCTCGACGGCGTCGTCCCAGGAAACGTCGAGCGCGGCCAGCCGGCGCAGCGCCTCGGCCTCGCCGTGAGTGTCGGCCAAAGCCGAACGCAACTCAGCCAGCAATTGCCAGAGGAACGGTTCCCCCGGCACCTCGGCGACCAGGGCTGCCGTTTGCTCCTCGGCCCGGCAGAATCGCGCCTGGGCCATGGAGGTCAGCGCCCCGGTGAGTCGGTCGAACCACGGAACGTCTTCCGAAACGCCTTGCCTCGGAATCGCACGTCGTAGGAGGAGGGGGATGTCGCGCCGAGCGTGGATTTGATGGATCGCGCGCTGCGGGGCCTCGTTGCTGGGGTTCACCGTGAGCTGGAGCCGCAACATGCCAATGGCCGCACCCCACAGCTTTTCCAGCACGGCCATTTGCGCCACAACCCCCATGGCCTCGTACAGGGCGCTGTAAAGATGCCCGTCAATGAACTCCATCGCCCGATAAACGCACTCGGCGCCCCGGCGGCAATCGCCGGTCAGCGCGGCGGCGATGGCCGACTCGGCCAAGGCCAACTGGTTGTTTGGGTGGGCTTCGAGGAATCGTGCGGCGTGTGGACCAAGTTGCTCGATCCGGCCGGCGCGGCGAAGCAGGTCGGCCCGCATGGCCATCAGGCAGGCGCGGTCGGGATGCTTCTCCAGCAGGCGCTCGGCGTGGCCCAGGGCCGCCAACATTTGGTCGCCCTCGATCATACGCACGAGCTTCTGAAGCTCCGGCAGGAGGTCGGAGCAGCAGAACTTGATCTTCTTGCCCGTGCCGCCGAGGCATGGGGAATAGGCGTCGATAGGCATCGGGTGACGGCCCTTTTACAGGGTGAAGGTGCTAGGTCCGCGCGCTCGCAGAGGAGCGGGCCGGCGGAGGGCGCCGGCGGTCGCTCCACCGCGAAACGCGCGAGGTAACGCGGAAACCGCCGATCGCGGATCAGACCGACGGAATCATGCCAAGGAGGAACACCATCGTGAAAATACCGACCGTTTCGGCAATACCCATCGCGATGATGATGAACGCTAAGCCCTTGCCCTCACTGTCGCTGAGGCCCCGAATTCCGGCGGCGCCGATCATGCCCTGCATCCAGGCCGAGAGCATTTCGCCAAGGCCGGTGGCAATTCCGAGTCCCAGCATCAAGCCGGCGTTCGTGGCGGCCAACGCAGGATGCTCCGCAATCACGCCGGCCATGTTGTTCATCACGATCATGGCATACAGCGTTTGGCTGATGGGCATGCCCACTAAGATGATGTAGGTGAAGCTCAGGTTGCGGCCCGCGCGCGCTTCCTTGGCCCAGGCGCCCGCCGCCGCCTGACCGGCCAGGCCGATGCCGACGGCGCTGCCGAATGCCGCCAGGCCGAGGGCCAACACGTGCCCCGGCTGGCCGGCGAACTCCCAGAAGGTTTCCGTGGCGGCCAAAAACATGGGCACGGCAAAGTTGAAGTGGGAAACCAGCAAATCCTGTGTCATTGTGAGTACTCCTGAACCTTGTTTTGGGTGAAAGGTCGATAGGCATAACCGGTCCACTGCATGCCCATGTTGCTACAAAACTCGAGCATGTTCAAGCGGACCCCGTGCGCGAACATCGCAATAAGCGCCAAGCCCATATTCAAGCTGTGGCCGAACAGCAAAATGCCAACGACCATCGGCCAGAAATCGAGGGACCAAGCCATATTATTAAAGCTTTCGGCCAGCACACTGCTGGCCAGGCCGACGGCCATCAGCCGCACGTAACTGATCACGTCGGAAAACGCCGAGAGCATCGAAAGTGGAAACTGCGCCAGGCCCAAAGCCACGGCCTTGGCGACGTTCCAACTCGGGCTCGCAAACAAAATGGCCAGCGTGGCGCCGGACGTGAGCAGGTACGGCCACGGCGTGCCCCAGTGCATCGGGTCGCCCAGTACGAAGAACCGCACCACCCCATACATTCCCCAGATGAACAGCGCCCAACCGATGCGGTTGAGCGACTGAAGATTCGGAAAGTAGCGGATCGCCTGCCAGAGCTGGGCGATGCTCAGGTGGACGGCGCCCATGGTGAAGCTGAGCCACATCATGAAATTGCGCGACTCCTCCGTCAGGTCCACCGCGATCATGGGTTCGTACAGCGAGACCCCGAAAAACGTACTCGTGACGGCTCCCCATGCCAATGTCACTCCGCCGATCAAAATGAGCAGTTGCGTGAACTGCGCACCGATCACCTTGGATACATGCCGATACGCCAGCAGCGGCACGAGCAGCAGAATCGCCCCGTACCCGCCGTCGGCAATGAGTATGGCGGTGAAAATGGGCAACGCGATCATGAAGGGGATGG
>SKZG01000133.1 GCA_007127495.1 Planctomycetales bacterium | reverse complement strand
CATGCCCGCCCGGTGCGAAAGACGTTCCGCCCGCCGCCGCAACGGCCCTCAGCCAAATCGGCTTTTGGATGGCGGAAGAGGGCATCGTCAACGTGGGCGCCATGGTGCTGCTGGGCAATTTGCCGTGCATTCGGTGCGGCCGCGGCGACTGGTGCGAAGTAAGCGGTATCAAGATGATTTACGGCCCCGAGGCCACCGTGGCCTCGGTCGGAGTCCATACGTTCGAAGAAAACGATGCGGTCCTCGATGAAGCGGCGCAACTCGGGAAAGCCATTCGCGAGGCCGTGCTCAATTCCCGTCCCGTACCACCATCCCAGGAGATGCCAAAATGAATTGTCCTCGATCCACGCTCATTGTATCCACGGTTGCGGCCATGACCTTGTCGCTCAGCCAGCCGGGCTCGGTTCGCTCTGATACGGCTGCGGACGAAAGGCCGAGTATCGTCATCATCATGGCCGACGACATGGGGTTTTCCGACCTCGGCTGCTACGGCAGTGAAATCCGGACGCCGAACCTCGATCGGCTGGCGGACGGGGGCCTGCGCTTCACGCAGTTCTACAACGCCGCGCGCTGCTGCCCGACGCGGGCTGCCCTGCTGACGGGCCTCTACCCGCACCAGGCCGGACTGGGGACCATGGTCGGGCCGTCGAACCATCCGGGCTATCGCGGCCGGCTGACGGAGCGGTGCGTGACCATTGCCGAAGTACTACGCACGGTAGGCTACCAGACCTTGATGAGCGGCAAGTGGCACGTGAGCCATTACAACTACACCAACCCGGAACCGACGCTGCATCGGGAAAGCTGGCCGCGTCAGCGCGGTTTCGACCGCTTTTTCGGCACGTTGGCCGGGGGCGGGAGCTACTTCACGCCCGTCAGCCTGATGCGCGACAACGAGTTCATCGAGCCGGGCGAAGGGTTTTACTATACCGACGCGATCAACGACGAGGCGGCCCGGTTCATTGACGAGGCCGACGCGGGCCCGCTGTTCCTTTACGTGGCGCACGTCGCCCCGCATTGGCCGCTGCACGCGCTGCCGGACGACATTGCGCGGTACGAGGGAGTGTACGACGTCGGCTGGGACGCCCTCCGCGCGCAGCGTCATGCCCGATTGATCGACGCCGGCCTGGTTTCCCCCGACTGGCCGCTGACGCCGCGCGACCGGCGCGTGCCGGCGTGGGACGACGCGCCCAACAAGGCGTGGGAAGCGCACCGCATGGCGGCGTACGCCGCGCAAATCGACAGCATGGACCAGGGGATCGGGCGCATCGTCGAGGCGTTGCGGCGCACGGGGCGGTTGGACAACACGCTCATCCTGTTCCTGTCGGACAACGGCGGCTGCGCGGAGATCATCCAAGGCGTCCGTACTCGCCACGGCCACTTCCCCCGCGGCGGCACGCGGCCCGACGTGTTCCCCGGCGGGCCCGACACGTACGCCAGCTACGGCATCGGTTGGGCGAACGCTTCGAACACGCCGTTTCGGCTTTACAAGAAGTGGGCGCACGAAGGCGGCATCGCCACACCGCTGATTGCCCACTGGCCGCGTCGGATCGCCGACGCTGGGGCAATTCGCCATCAGGTGGGCCACGTGATCGACCTGATGGCCACTTGCGTGGCCATTGCCGGCGCGGAATACCCGGAAACCTTCGGCGGCCACGACATCCTGCCGCTGGAGGGCAAGAGCCTCGTTTCGGCCTTCGACAACGAGCCGATCGAGCGTGAGGCACTGTACTGGGAGCACTTTGGCAATCGGGCCGTTCGCGTTGGGCCGTGGAAGCTGGCCGCCGAGGCCCGCGGCAAGTGGGAACTGTACCACCTGGAGGACGACCGCGGCGAGATGAACAACCTGGCCGCGGAGCGCCCCGAGCTGGTCAAGAAGCTGGCCGCGATGTGGGATGCCTGGGCGGATCGGGCGTTTGTTCGGCGGTAGTCTTGCCACGGTGCTGCGAGTGGCGCCTGAGGAGATTGAAACGTACTGAGATTGGGGCCGGCCCTTCGGGGTCGCACCCTCGCTGTTTTACACAAGTGGTGGACGCCGGCCGGCTTGCCCGGCCTGGAGCGGTGGTCCATAAGCTACTCGCGGCGGCTGCCTGTAGCGATTGACCACCGCTCCCGCGGGGCAAGCCCGCAGGTGGCGTGGTGGTGCGCTGCGCCTGTGGTAGCCCACTGACCACGGCTCCGGCGGGGCAAGCCCGCAGGTGGCCGTCGCTGCGTGCTTGTATGGGGGCCACACAGAACGGGTATATGCGCCCCCCATGGTGTAGCTATCCTGTTTTTTGGCACTTGACGGTTGTCGATTTGCTCGCTAGGCTACGGGGCTTGAATACTTGCCGCGTGCCGTTTTTGCGCTTTTGTAGGATGGACATTCTTGTCCGTCTTCGCTTGGACGGGCTAAAAGCCCATCCTACGGAAATGCGCAGTTCTAAGCCGCGGTGAGTATAACGGTTCACCAAATGGTTTCCTTCCTGCATGCACGACCGCTGGAGCAGAGAGCGTGGCATACGACAGTATTGTTCTGATTAAGCAAGTACCCGACACGGCCAACGTCACGGCCGAGGCGATGAAAGAGGACGGGACGGTCAACCGGGGCGCCCTTCCGGCGATTTTCAATCCGGAGGACCTTCACGCGTTGGAGGCCGCCCTGGAGGTCAAGGAGCGGTTCGGCGGCACGGTGACGGCCGTTACGATGGGGCCGCCGAAGGCCGGCGACGTGCTCCGCGACTGCCTCTTCCGAGGGGCCGATCGCGCGATCTTGCTGACCGACCGGCGCGCCGCCGGAAGCGATACCCTGGCCACCAGCTACATCCTCTCGCAGGCGGTCAAGACGATCGGCCGCTACGACTTCGTCTTCGCCGGCCGGCAGGCCATCGACGGCGACACGGCCCAAGTGGGCCCCCAATGCGCCGAGAAGCTCGGCATTCCGCAAATCACGTACCTGGAGAAGGTCGTCCGCCTCGAAGGCGACACCGTGCGGATTCGCCGGAACATCGGGCACGGCTGGGAAGTGGTGGAGGCCAAATTGCCCGTCTTGGCCACCGTCGTCGAAACGGCCAACGTACCTCGCCCGAAGGCTGCCCGTCGCTTGATGCGCACAAAGCATGCGCGGGCAACCGTCGAGATCGAGTTGGCCGTCCGCAACGAAATGCCCGACGCTGACGACGCCACCCGCCAGGCCGAGGTGAAGCGCCGGGCCGAAGCGCTCCGGCAGCGCGGCCTGCTCATTGAACAGTGGGGGCTGGATGAAATCGGCGCCGACCCGACCCGATGCGGGCTGGCCGGCTCGCCCACCAAAGTGCATCGGATCCAGGCCATTGTGCTGAAGAAAGAAGGCCACAGCCAAGTGCCTGCCACGGAAGAAGGGGTGCGAGGCATGATCTACGAATTGGTCGTCGACCGAACGCTCGGGTAGAACGTAGAACGTCGAACGTCGAACATCGAATGACCACTAGCAACTAGCAACTAGCAACTAGCAACTAATAACTAATAACAGCTATGATTGAACCGAACCGAAAGGGCGAAGTTTGGGTCTTCGCGGAACAGGAAGACGGATCGCTCAACGAAGTGTCGCTCGAATTGTGTGGCAAGGCCCGCGAACTGGCCGACCGGCTCGACGTCAGTGTCGGCGCGGTGCTGCCCGGCGCGGGGATCGGCCACCTGGCCGACCAACTGATTGCCCACGGGGCCGACAACGTGTACGTGGCCGACCATGAGCAGCTCGGCCACTACCAGACGGGTCCGTACGCCGAGGTTCTGTGCCAGTTGATTGAGCGGCGATGCCCGCAAATTGTCGTCTTCGGCGCCACGCCGCTGGGGCGCGACCTGGCCCCGCGGGTCGCTTCTCAGATGCGGGCCGGGCTGACGGCCGACTGCACCGACCTGGAAATTGCCGACGTCACCGATCCGAAGACCAAGACCGAACACAAGAACCTCCTGCTGCAAATTCGGCCGGCGTTCGGCGGAAACATCATCGCGACGATTGTCAATTACGACTGGTGGCCGCAGATGGCCACGGTGCGCGAGGGGGTTATGGCCATGCAACCGGCCGACCCTTCGCGGGGTGGAAAGATTTTCGAGGAGGAGGTCCGGCTGGACGGCGCGCAGGCGGCCTTGAAGCTCGTTGAGCGGCACGTTGAACCCCGCAAGGTCAACCTCAAGGGCGCCCGCGTGATCGTCGCCGGCGGCGGCGGCGTGGGGACGAAGGAGAACTTCCGGCTTCTGTACGACCTTGCCGGCGCCATCGGCGGGGCCGTGGGCGCCAGCCGGGCCGCCGTCGATAGCGGCCTGATCGGCAAGGAACATCAGGTCGGGCAAACGGGCACCACGGTGCGCCCCGCCCTGTATATCGCCGTGGGCATCAGCGGCGCCATTCAGCATCGGGCGGGCATGGAAGAGTCAGCCAAGATCGTGGCGATCAACACGGACCCGGACGCGCCGATCTTCTCGGTGGCCCACTACGGCATTGTCGGCGACTTCCGCCAGATCATTCCGATCATGATCAAGGCGATCAAGGAACGCGCCAAAGAGTGAATTGCACTGCGAGGAAACCTGGAAAGCGAGATTCATGGCCAACTATTTCAACGATAACGAAGATATTCGGTTCCTGTTCGACCACATCGACCTGCGGGAGCTGGCACGGCTCCAAGAGGACGACTTCACCCGCGACCGCGACGGCGGCTACGCGCCGGACGACCCGGACGACGCCGTGGACAGTTATCGCCGCGTCCTGGAGATCGTCGGCCAGATTGCCGGCGACATGATCGCTCCGAACGCTGAGCAGATCGATCGGGAGGGCAACACGCTGAACCCCGACGGCACCGTCAGCCTGCATCCGCTGGTGCAGCAGAACCTCGACCGTCTTTCGCAGGCCGACCTGATGGGCTTCACCCTGCCGCGCAAGTACGGGGGGCTGAACTGCCCGAGCCTGGTGTACACCATGGCCACGGAAATGGTCAGCCGGGCCGACGCTTCGCTGATGAACCTGTTCGGCTTGCAGGGCATTGCCGAGACGATTTACGCCTTCGCTGACGACGAGCTGAAAGACGCCGTCCTGCCCCGCTTCGCCTACGGCGAGGTGACCGGCGCCATGGTGCTTACCGAACCCGACGCCGGCAGCGACTTGCAAGCGGTCCGATTGAGGGCGTACCAGGACGAGGCCGGGAATTGGAAGCTCAACGGGGTGAAGCGGTTCATTACCAACGGGTGCGGGGAAATCCTCCTGGTGCTCGCCCGTAGCGAAGCCGACATCAGCGACGGTCGGGGTCTGAGCCTGTTCTACACCGAGCGGAGCGAGAAGGTGCGGGTTCGGCACTTGGAGGAAAAGCTGGGCATCCACGGCTCGCCCACCTGCGAGATGGTGTTCGACGACGTGCCGGCCACGCTCGTTGGCGAGCGGCAACGGGGGCTGATTACCTACGTGATGGCGCTGATGAACGGCGCCCGGGTGGGAATCGCCGCGCAGTCGCTGGGCATTGCCGAGGCGGCGTGCCGCCTGGCGCGCACGTACGCCCACACGCGGCAGCAGTTTGGCGGCCCCATCGAACGGCTTCCCGCCGTGGCGGAACTGGTGACCGACATGCGGCTCGACGTCGAGGCCGGCCGCGCGCTGGCCTACGAAACCGCCCGCGTGTGCGACCACGAAAACAACAACCTCCGCATCCTCGAATGGGGCGAAAACCTGTCCCCGGAGGAGAAGAAGGACCGCAAGAAGTATTCGCGCGAGCTGAAGCGCATCAACGGCATGCTCACGCCCATGGCCAAGTACTATTGTTCGGAAATGTGCATCCGCGTGGCCGACAACGCCATTCAGGTGCTGGGCGGGTCGGGCTACATGAAGGACTACGCCGCCGAGCGGTTCCTGCGCGACTCGCGCATCACGACCATTTACGAGGGAACGAGCCAGCTTCAAGTCGTGGCCGCGGAAAAAGGGGTCACGTCCGGTGTGTTTGCCAACTGGGTCGAACCGCACGAAGAGAAGCAGTACGATGACCCGGAACTGGCTGAAATGCGCGACCGGCTCGTCGAGGCGCGCGAGCGCATCCAGGAAGCCACGCAGTTTGCCAAGGGCCTAGGGGGCGCGTACGTCCAGCTTTACGGCCGCAAGCTGGTTGACTCCGCCATTGCGGTAATGATCAGCCACCTGTTCCTCGGCCAGGCTGAGAAGAACGAGCGGAAGAAGGTCGTTGCTCGCCGGTTCCTCCACCGCGAACTGCCGGTGGTGCGGATGAACTGCGAGGTGGTATGCAGCGGCGACGCCGCCCCGTTCGAACAATACGCCCTGCTGGCCGGCCCCGTGCCGGCGGCCGATTGAGCTGTGGTAGGTGGTGAGAGATGGGTAAGAGATTGGAACCGCTTCATCCGGGCGAGGTTTTGTTGGACGAGTTTCTCGTGCCGATGCAACTGAGTCAAAATGCCTTGGCTCGCGGAATCGGCGTGCCTCCGCGACGGATCAACGAGATTGTGCATGGCAGCCGTCGCGTGACCGCCGATACGGCTCTACGGCTGGGCCGCTTCTTCGGGACCTCCCCGCAATTCTGGATGGGGCTTCAGATGGACTACGAACTGGACACCGCGCACGATCGCTTCGGCCGCCGCATCGAGGCGGATGTCCGCGAATATTGTCCTGTCGGCTGATGGGGACGGACGGAGCGCCGGGTGGGTGGTTCCGGCCGCGTCCTGGGCGGCTATACTTTGACTTGCGGTTTGCGAAGCGGCCGGGTCCACCCACGCAGACGGCCCGCAAAGATCGCCACCGCGTGGGTGAACCCGGCTGTACGGCACGGCAAACTCAACCGTCGCCGGCGCGCCCTGCGGCGCGCAAGCTGCCCTCGGCCGGTACCGCCAGCCGGAACCACCCACCCTACGAAATGAGGATACGATGGGCACATTCGACGGTAAAGTCGGCTTGGTGATGGGCGTTGCGAACGAGCGCAGCATTGCGTGGGCAATGAGCGAGGCCCTGTACGCGGAGGGGGCGGAACTCGCGTTCACCCACCTGCCGGGCCGGTCCAGTGAGCGGCGCGTCCGGCGCCTCACGGAACGGCACGGCGCGAAGCTGGTCGTTCCGTGCGACGTGCAGCGCGATGAAGACATCGGGCGCGTTTTCGACGCGGTCGGTGAACAATACGGCCGCCTCGATTTCCTGATCCACTCCGTTGCATTCGCCCCGCCGCACGAGTTGCGAAATCCTTATGTGCAGATGAGCCGCGAAGGCTGGCACCTGGCCATGGACATCAGCGCCTATAGTCTCGTGGCCTCCTCGCGGGCCGCCAAGCCGCTGATGAGCCGCGGGGGCGCGATTGTCACGATCAGCTACTATGGCGGCGAAAAGGTCATCCCCGGCTACAACGTGATGGGCATCTGCAAGGCGGCGCTGGAGCACAGCGTGCGCTACCTGGCCTGGGACCTTGGGCCGGAGGGCATTCGGGTGAATTGCATCAGCGCGGGCCCCATGCGCACGCTCAGTTCCGCCGGCATCGCCGAGTTCGATCACATGCAGAGCCACGCAGCCCGCAAAGCGCCCCTCCGGCGAAACGTCGAGTTCGAGGAACTCGGCGCGGCCGGCATCTACCTTCTCAGCAGCCAGTCAGACGGCATCACCGGCGAGACGCTCCACGTCGACGGCGGATTCTCCATTGTCGGGCTTTAGGCTCGCGGGGCGCGCCGGATCAATGAAATTGTGCGTGGCAGCCGTCGCGTGACCGCCGATACGGCCCTACGGCTGGGCCGCTTCCTCGGGACCTCCCTGCAATTTTGGCTGGGGCTGCAAATGGACTACGAACTGGCCGCCAACAATCGGCCGGCAACGACAGGCGGAACCACCCTACAGCCTTCGCTTCCTCAGGCTCACCCTCATCTTTTCAGAAGCTGGAGTTCTCGGGGCCGGTCGGCCGCGGCGGGAACGTTGTAGGTGCGGCTCCAGCGCTGGGTGGCGGGGTCGT
>SKZG01000151.1 GCA_007127495.1 Planctomycetales bacterium | reverse complement strand
TTTCCCGAGACTTCCCGCTGCTCGACAGCCCCGCGACGGCGAAAGAAGAGCCCAAGCCGGAGGGCGACGCGCAGGGCAACGGCGGCCCCGGCACCGAGCATCTCGATGCCCTGTTTAGCAGCGGAAAGGGGTCCGAAGAGGGGGCCGAGAAGGCGCCCGGAGAAACGGCTTCCGGCGAGTAGGCCGGCACCGCATGCCGGGGGGGCGCCGGCGCAGCCCCTCGGGAAGTCATAGGGCCCCGTTGACAACCGCCGGCCAAACAGGATATATTGCAGTGTTCCGACAATTCACATGACAATCGAGCCTTCGGGCGCAACGGTTTTCCCATGCCAACGATTAACCAACTGATCCGTCGCCGACGGAAAAAGCCGCGCACCTTCAGCAAGGCGCCGGTCCTCGAACGGTGCCCCCAAAAACGAGGGGTGTGCCTGCAAGTCAAGACGATGACCCCGAAAAAGCCCAACTCGGCGCTGCGAAAGATCACACGCGTCCGGTTGTCCAACGGCAAGGAAGTGACCGTGTACATTCCCGGCGAGGGCCATAGCCTTCAGGAGCACTCCATCGTGCTGGTGCGCGGTGGACGGGTGCGAGACCTGCCCGGCGTCCGATACCAGGTCATTCGCGGTTCCCTCGACACCCTCGGGGTGGACGGCCGGAAACAGTCGCGCAGCCGGTACGGAGCCAAACGGAGTTAGCGTATCCTGAGCAAGCCGGGCCGGCTCCCACGGCGTTCTGCCCGGCGTCAACGAAAACAACACCGAATCCCAAATCCTCACTGCGAATTTTCCCATGGGTCGAATTACCGCCAGCAAGAAGCAGCTCGCACCGGATCCGAAGTATGGGTCCATCCTGGCCAGCAAGTTCGTCAACTGCCTTATGTGGGACGGCAAGAAGAGCGTCGCTCTGAAGGTGTTCTACGATGCACTCGACGTGATCGGCAAGCGCATCACCGACGTCGAGCCGATCGAGGTGTTCACGCAGGCCATGGAGAACGTGAAACCAAACATCGAGGTTCGTTCGAAGCGCGTCGGGGGGTCTTCGTACCAGGTGCCCATTCAGGTCAGGAAGAACCGGCAGCAGTCGTTGGCCATTCGCTGGATTCTCATGGCCGTACGCGAAAAAAAGGGACGGCCGACCCACGAAAAACTGGCCAACGAACTCATAGCGGCGTACAAGCGCGAGGGCACCGCCATGACCCGGCGAGAAAATGTCCACCGGATGGCCGAGGCAAACAAGGCGTTCGCCCACTTCGCCTGGTAAACCCTTCATGCCCGCCGATCTGACCAAGCTGCGCAATATTGGCGTCGTCGCCCACATCGACGCCGGCAAGACCACGGTCACCGAGCGCATGCTGTTCTATTGCGGCTACAAGCATCGGATGGGCGACGTCGACAAGGGCACCACGGAAACCGACTACGACCCCGAGGAACAGCAGCGCGGCATCACCATCTACTCCGCCGCGGTCACCTTCCCATGGAAAGACGTGACGGTCAACCTGATCGACACGCCCGGCCACGTCGACTTCACCGCCGAGGTCGAGCGCAGCCTCCGGGTGCTCGACGGCGCCGTCGTAGTGTTCAGTGCGCGCGAGGGCGTCGAGGCGCAAAGCGAGACCGTTTGGCGCCAGGCCGACCGCTACCACGTGCCGCGCGTGGCGTTCATCAACAAGATGGACCGCGAGGGGGCCGACTTCTTCGCAACGCTCGATGAAATCGAAAGACGCCTCGGCGCGAAGCCCTTGCCCATCAACATTCCGCTAGGCAGCGGGCCGCCGCACTTTCAGGATCCTTTCCGGGGTATCATCGACCTGATCGATATGAAGCTTCGCTGCTTCCCGAACGAATCGGAAGGGAAAGACATCGTCGTCGAGGACATTCCGCCCGAAGCGGTGGAAGAAGCTCGAATGTGGCGCGCCCACCTGTTCGATCAGCTTTCGCTCTTCAGCGACGAGCTGACCGAGTTGCTCCTGGCCGAGGAACCGGTCTCGGCGGAACTGGTCCATCGCGTGTTGCGCGATGCCGTACTGCACAACATGCTCGTGCCCGTGCTGTGCGGCTCGGCGCTCGATAAGATCGGCATCCAGCCGCTGCTGGATGCCGTGCGCGACTATTTGCCCAGCCCGCTCGATATGCCGCCGGTCGAGGGCCTGGAGCTTGCCGCCAAGAAACCCTCCGAAGCCAAGAAGATCAGCCGCAAGCCCGATCCGAAGGAACCGTTCTGCGGCCTGCTCTTCAAGATCGTGGCCGACAAGCACGGCGACATGCATTACGTGCGCGTCTATTCCGGCGTGCTGAAGGCGAACAGCCGGGTGCTGAACCCGGGCAAGGATAAGAAGGAAAACGTCCCGCAGTTGTGGCGGCTGATGGCCGATCGCCGCGAGCAGGTTTCCGAATCGCACGCGGGCGACATCGTCGGTGTGATCGGCCTGCGCCACTCGGTAACCGGCGATACGCTTTGCGACCCGAAGCATCCCGTCCTCCTCGAGGCGATTTCCTTTCCGGAAACGGTCATCTCCATGGCCATCGAGCCCGAATCGTCCACCGAGCGAAAGAAGCTGGCCGGCGTGCTCGATATGCTCAAACGCCAAGACCCGACCTTTCGCGCCAGCGAAAGCCCGGAAACCGGGCAGACACTCATCAGCGGCATGGGCGAATTGCACCTGGAAGTGATCAAGCACCGCCTGTTACGCGACTACAACCTGAACGTCAAGGTCCACAATCCCCGCGTCAGCTATCGCGAAACGGTCGCCAAGCGCGTCGAGGCGACCGGCGCCTGCCACCACCGAGTGATTGGCGGGCATCCGCACACGGCCGAACTATCCATTTGCATGGAGCCGGCGCCCGACTGCGGCCAGCCGGCGGTGACGGTTGCCGGCGGTGTGAGCCTGCCCCCGGAAATGCTGCAGGCCGCGCTCGAGGTGCTCCAGGAACGCTGCGCGGGGGGCGGTTCGCTCGGCTTCCCGCTGATGAACCTGCGAGTCGCCGTCATCGGGGGCCGCGCGCATGAAACGGAATCGAACGAGTTGGCCTTCCGATTTGCCGCCGCCGACGCCTTCGAGAAGGCCTTGCGCGAGGGGGGTATCGTCTTACTGGAGCCGGTCATGCGGCTTGAAGTGACCACCCCCGAGGACAGCGTCGGCGACATTGTCAGCGATCTTCAGCAGCGCCGCGCCCAGATCCAGCGCACCCACGTACGCGGCGACACGACCATCATCGAAGCCCTCGCCCCACTGGCGAATCTCTTCGGCTATTCCAATGCCATGCGCGGCCTGACCCAGGGACGCGCGAACTGCACCATGGAACCCCATTCCTACGGACCGGCGCCTCCCGAGGTCCTGGACGGGTTTATGTAAGCCAGTGGCCGTATCGGGGCGAGGCCGAATGGCCATCCGGCCCCCCTACCCTTCTAACCGGCGCCATCGCTGCAATCGGAACCGTTGTCGGATTGAGGTTTGCATGACCGTGGTTCGTGCGGTACATTTGCTTGGTTCCCCAATGAATCGCAGTGACGCTCGGGATGCTTCGCATTCTGCAATCCTCCGGGCAGCCACTCCCACCTTACGAAGGAGCATGCAGATCATGTCGCAGGGTTTAGAAACGGCCGGTTGCGCATTTGTGGACCGTCGCGATTACTCAATTCCGGGCCCGCCGCCGACAGCGGAGCGGCGCCAATTCAGCAACAGCCACGACGGCCTGTCGCCCGATGCGGCTGAACTGGCCCGCGCCATCGATGAATACAAGCTGCATCACCGCAGGCGATTCATCACCTACGAGGAAATGCTGGGCGTGATCAACTCGCTGGGCTATCACAAATAGCGTGCGGCTGGGTTTACTCCCGCCGACTCCTCCACAGCGCGTCGGTCAGGCGGTCGGCGGTGACGACGCCCAGGCATTCGCCTTCCCCGGCAACCACCTTGGCCAGCTCGTGCCCGCCGCTCCGCATTCGCATCAGGGCGCTGAGGTGCGAGATGGTGTCGGGAATGTCCATCAAGGGGAGCAAGGGGCCCGGCTCCGGCGACGGATTGAGCGCCAAGTCGACCACGCGATAGTAGCCGATGAGTTCGCCCGGTCGCTCCGCCGATTCGACCGGCACGGTAGCGAGGCGGTAGCGGTTGGCGAGTCGGAGCACCGCGTCCTTCGACATATCGGCCCGTGCCCGCGGCAGGTTTGTAATCGGGGCGACATAGCGCAAGAGGGGCACATTGGCCACGGCGAAAATCCCCTGCGCCAGCCCGCGCTGCGAAGGATGCAGGATTCCCACGGCGTGCCCTTCTTCGAGAATGCGCCGCAGTTCTCGCCGCGCAAGCTTCAAACGGACCTCTTGCGGGGCCTCGCCGAAGAACCGGGCGAGCACGTAATTGAATAACCACAACAGGGCGGCCACCGGAAAGAAAAGCACCACAAAAACCAAAAACAACGGCCCACTCAGCCGTAACAGCCGATTCGGAGCGTTGAGGAAGAGGTGCTTCGGCAGCAATTCCCCGTAAACAAACAGGATTGGGGCCAGAACGAGCGGGGCGAGCAGCTCAGCGGCCTGGCCCGGCCCAGGGAAAACCGCCTGAGCGCCGAGAACAATCGCCAGGGAGGCAAGATAGTTCGCGGAATTATTGCCCACCAGGGTCGTGGCAACGAAAAGCGACGGGTTGTTCATCAACCACAACAGCAGGCGCGCGACCACGTCGCCGGAACGGGCATCGAGCACCAATCGCAGCCGGGTGGCCCGGTAAAAGCCCGTTTCCGAACCGCTAAAAAAGGCGCTCAGAAAAAGACCCACCGCCGCTAAGACGACCACTCCCACATTCATGGCTCGTCCTCCGCTGCCTGCCCGTCGGCCAGACGTACCTCCACCAAGGAAGGACCGTGCGGCGACACCTCCAGCACCGTCAGCCGGAACGGGCCCCAGCAACACGTATCGCCCGGCTCGGCAATACGCTCCAAGGCCTCCTGAATGGCGCCGGCCACGGTCATGCTCTTGCTTGGCGGGCGGGGTAAATCGAAGTGCCGGACAAGCCGACGCAAACTGGTGATGCCGCTTACCTGCCAAACCCCGTCACCCGTCTTTCGGATCGGCGGCCGGCTCAACAGACGCTCCGTCCGGCTGGCCGTATGGCTGAACACCGTGTCGAACACGTCGTCCAAGGTGACAATGCCAATCGTCTCGCCAAGCTCGTTCACCACGGCCGCCACCGGGCGCGACTGGCGACGCATCGTTTCCAATGCGTCGGCCACCGTCGCGCACCAGGGCACATACGCAACAGGATGGGCGCAGCCCTCCAGATGCTCCTGGGGAACGCTCGACAGGCGGCGGAGCGCCACCGCGCCCGCCACCTCGTCGCTGTCGGGCTCCGTAACCAGCAGGTAGCCGCTCGGCGTCATGCGACCGTGCAGGTCATCGATCGAGACCGGCGGGCGAAACGTCAAGAACTGCGTGCGCGGACGCATCATCTCATCCACGCGAATGTCCGACAGCAGCACAAGGCTGTGCAATACCTGCTGCTCCTGGACCAGGAGCGAGGCGTCGGCCGTGGAAAGCTCGACGGCTCGCTCCAAATCGCCCAGACGCAGGTACGGCTCCGGCCGGAACGAGGGCCAGATCAAACGCCGCGACAGCAAATTCACGAAGCGCAGTACGGGCATGATCGGATCCACCAGCCGCACCATGACGGTCATCGGCACGGCGGCCCACGTGGCGAGCCCCGCCGGTCGCACCACCGCCAGGCTCTTCGGAAGCATCTCGCCCAGAACGATAATACCCAACAGCGATAACACCGCCAGCATGCCGGCTTCCGCCGTGCGCCCCGTACGCTCCAACTGCAAGCTGAGGATCGAACCAATGGTGAAATAGGCGACGTTCGAGAGCAGGTTCCAAAACAGCACGGCCGTCAGCAACCGATCGGGCACGACCAGCAAGGCGGCCGCGGCGCGCTGCGCGGCATTGCCGGCCGCCAGTCGGCGGCGGTCGGCGCGGCCCAGGTAGAACAAGGCGGCCTCGCTCGACGAAAAGAACGCCGAGACGAAAATCAGCACGCCCATGGTCAACAGCCAGGGAAGCTGCTCCAGGAACAAGCCGGCAATCTCCTATGCGAGGTTATAGTTCCGCAGTCGTGCGCCCGGTGGCCACGTCAAACTCGTCAATCGCCGGTATCAGCAGGGCCACGGTGGCAAGCCCATAGGCGAACGCCATGGCCAAGAACGCGGCAATGTGCGAGCCCAGCAGGTAGCTCGTGATGGCGTAGAACGTGGCGAACGGGCAGGCGAACGAGGCAATGCCGATGGCGGTGGACGGATTGCGCGCGCCGAGCACCAGATAAAGCCCCGTACCGCCGGCCACCATCAGCACGAAAAAAGGCATGAACTGCGCGTGGAATGAACCGCTGAAAACGATCATCATCCAAATACACGCGGCCACACCGACAAACAGAAAGAACACTGTGCCCAGGCTGGTGGCAATCGCGTAACGCGAGTTCGAGTAATGCATGCCGGCATGGATCCCCAACATGGCCACGAACCCGTATAAAATGGCAAGCCCGCCCACCAGCAGGAACAGGTCCTCCAAACCGAAGATCCCCTGCCAGCCCAACCAGACGCACAGCAGGGCGGGCAGCACGACCATCTCCTTGGCATTGTAGAACACGCCGCCCAGCTTTCCGAAGACGATTTCCTTGGGCGTAAGATCCGTGACCAGCAGCAGGTCGAGTGAGCGGCCGTCGTGTTCCGTCGTGAGCGAGGTGACCGCCTGCGCATTGACCAAAACCAGGCTCAGCAGCAACAGGAGAATTAGTGCGGCCGCCGCCTCGGTGGTGCTCGCGGCGTGCTGCAATGCCACCATGCGGTGCAGGCCCGCCGCGGCCACCGCGAACAACACGAGGTAAATCAACTTGACAATCAGCATCCGGCGGCCATAAGCCCAGGTCCGAACCTCCCGCCAGATGACCGGGTTATCCCAGACGGCGCGGGTCTTGTGGCGGTCGGCGTGGGCTGCGGCTTGGGTGACGGGGGCCGCGCCGGTCTCGGACCGTTTCCGGCCCGCCGCAAGGAAAACGCCCGCCGCGCTTTCCCGGCGAGCCTCCGGCTCACGCCGCCCTTCCCGCAGCTCTGCCGAGGGATTCCACACACGTACACGAGCCACGGCAACGCCGCTGAGCGTGACTGCAAACGCCATGGCCACAGCAAGAAACCAATGCACGGGGGTGCCGAGAAATCCCAGGGCGGGAACCGTCGGTACAATGGGCCGGCTGGCAGCCAAGATGGCGTGCCATGGACTGAAGCCGGTGGCCCAATGGCGGCTCGATACCCCGAGCCATTCGTCGCCGAACACGCCAAGGTCGACCATGCTCCAGGCGGCGAGCCAGAGGACCAGCACGAGGATGGTCAGGGCGACGGTCTGGAACGTCTTTTCCCGCCAGAGCGCCAGCGTGGAACCCAAACTGCCACATGCCAGCACCGTGGCCAGGGTTACGGCGAACACGCGGGCGATTTGCGCGTGGGAAATGCCCCCCAGCAGCGCCGTCAGCATGAACACGGGCAGTGCCGCCGCCAACATCACCAGCAAATTGAGCAGGCTGGCCAACAGCCGGCCGAGCACCAGTTCGCTATTGGTCAGGCGCGTCAGGAGCAGCAGGACCAGGGTCTTGCGGTCTTTCTCCTGGGCCACCGCCCCGGCGGCCAGAATAGCCGAGAGGAACAGCAGGAGCACTAACTGCAACGCGGCCAGCACCTGGAACAGCGTGGTGCCGAACCGAGCCAGGTCGCCCACGTCGCGCACCCGCTGCGTGCCGGTCAGCAGCAACCACGCCGTCCAGCAAATCAGCAGCAGCACGGCCGCATGGGCAGCGCGGGTGAAATAGACCCGCACTCGCCGAGGCGCAATCGCGAATTCGCGCGTGAATACGGGTCCAATCAGCACGTCGTGTCCCGACTATTCCGTTTCTGAGGGTAAGCT
>SKZG01000531.1 GCA_007127495.1 Planctomycetales bacterium | reverse complement strand
TTCCGGAGGGCCACCCCCATGCCGACTACCTGCGCGGCTGCGCCCGCGACGCACTCACACGCCTGATCCTGCCCGCCCTCGAACGCGAGGCCCGCCGCGAACTGACCGACACGGCTGAAACGCACGCTGTAACGGTGTTCGCCAAGAACCTGCGCAATCTGCTCTTGCAACCGCCCATTCACGGCCGCCGCGTACTGGCGGTCGATCCGGGGTTCCGGAGCGGCTGTAAGCTGGTTGCCCTCGACCAGTTCGGCAACGTGCTGGAACACGGGGTCCTTTTTGTGATCGGGCGGCCCGAACGCACGCAGGTGGGCAAGCAGAAGGTGATCGACATGGTTCGCCGCTACGGGCTTTCGGTGGTGGCCATCGGCAACGGCACCGCTTGCCGGCAAACCGAGGACTTCTTCGCCGCCCTGCTGGCCGCGGAACTGAAGGACGACGGCATATCGTACGTGATTGTCAACGAGGCCGGCGCCAGCGTGTACTCGACCAGCCACGTCGGACGCGACGAGTTCCCCAACTACGACGCCAGCCTGCGCGGCGCCGTTTCGATCGGCCGGCGCCTGCTCGACCCGCTCAGTGAACTGGTCAAGATCGACCCCGCCAACATCGGCGTGGGACTGTACCAGCACGACGTGCGGGCAAAGCACCTGCGCGCTTCGCTGGACGAGGTGGTGGAATCGTGCGTGAACTACGTGGGCGTGGAAGTGAACACGGCCAGCCCCGCCCTGCTACGTTACGTATCGGGCCTGAACCAGCTTACGGCCCGCCGCGTGTATGAGCACCGGCGGGAACACGGCCCGTTCCGCACCCGCGAACAACTGCGCGCCGTCCCCGGGTTCGGCGAGGCGACCTTTGTCCAGGCCGCGGGGTTCCTGAAGATCGCCGGGGGGCATAACCCGCTCGACGCCACCTGGATTCACCCGGAAAGCTACGAAGTGGCCGAAAAAGTGCTGGAGAAACTCGGCGCCCGTCCGGAAACCCTGGCGGAGAAGGACTCGGCCGAGGCGCTGGCTGAGCGTGTTCCGCGCGCCGAACTCGACCCGCTCGCCGGGGAACTTGGCATAGGCACCCTGTTGCTCAACGACATCGTGGCTCAACTGGTGCGCCCCGGCCGCGACCCGCGCGACGACCTGCCCAAGCCCATTTTCAAGCGGGACATCGTCAAGCTGGAAAACCTGAACCCCGGCATGGAACTGACCGGGACGGTCATGAACGTGGTCGATTTTGGATGTTTCGTCGACATTGGCCTGCACGATAGCGGGCTGGTCCACGTGAGCCGTCTGGCCAGGCGCTTCGTATCGGACCCACACGACGTCGTGGCGGTGGGCGACGTGGTGAAGGTGTGGGTGGTGGAGATCGACAAGGACCGGCGCCGGGTCTCGCTGACGATGATTTCGCCCGATCGGCCGCGCCGCGCGGCCCCGTCGGGCAAAGCCGGCGAGTCAGCCGCTGACGGAGAGGCGCCGCCGCGGCGACGTCGCAAGCCGGGTCGCAGCGACCAGGTTCGGCGTGAACCCAGTGGCGCCGGCGAGCGCAGCCGCGGCAGGCCGCGCGGCGGCCCGGCGCAGGGCGAAGCACGACGCGGCAAACCCAGGAGGCCGGCCAAACCGAGCAGCTACCGGCCCAAACCGAAACCCAAACCCGCGGCACCCATCACCGACGAAATGAAGGCCGGCAAGGAGCCGATGCGTACCTTCGGCGACCTGTTCCAGTTCTACGAGGCGAAGCAAACGGATACCGAGCCCGCAAGAGCCCGCAAAAAGCCCAAAAAGGCGCCGCCGACTTCCCCGCCCGAACCGGTCGTGCCGGAACCGGCGCCGGAAGCCAACGCCCCCGCACCGCACGACGCCCCCGCACCGCACGACGCTCCTGCACCGCACGACGCCCCCGCACCGTTCACTGCGCCGCCGCAAGCTGACCCGAATATCCCGAACACGAGCGACGATTAGGGCCGCACGGAACGGGCCTGGTTTCATGGCATTTCACGAACGAATTTCGGCCGGTAAGGGGACAGGTCCATGTTTTCGGCCGTCGTCTTTCTCTGAAAACAATGTTGTTTGGCCGAAAAATGGACCAGTCCCCGTCCGGCTCATGAACGGTTAACATGGAATTCCACGAACGACTTGAAAAAGCGATTCAGCGGGGGGTTCGGGCCGGCGACGTGCGGGCGCGCGCCCGCGAAGAACGCGAGTTGAACGAAAAGGAACTCGCCCGCCTCCACTCCCAGTACCGGCTCGATGTTTCCGAACGCATCGAACGTTGCCTAAGGCAGGTGGCCGATCAGTTTCCCGGCTTCCGTTTCGAAACCCTGTACGGCGAAAAGGGATGGGGCGCGGCAATCAGCCGAGACGACCTCCGGGTTCGGGCCAAGCGACGCACGAGCCTGTTCAGCCGTCTGGAAATGGTCATCCGCCCCCCCAACGAATACCACGTGCTCGAATTGGCCGCCAAGGCCACCGTGAACAATCGCGAGGTGTTCAATCGCTCGCAGTACCAACGGCTCATGCAGGTTGACCTGACCACCTTCCACGAGTGGGTCGACAATTGGGCCCTCGAGTTCGCTGAGCTGTACGCCGCCAAGAGCTGACGCCCGCGCACCGTGCCCCCCCGCGCACCGTGGCCCTGGAAACGGTCGCCTGCCGCCGCGGCATGCATGAGCCGGCCGGCTAACTCTCGTCAGCCGGCGCCGACGCAAAACACCGCAGGGCCTCGAGCCAACCGAGCACGGCCTCTTGAGAAACCTCGTCCCAGCCGGTCATCCGGTGGCTGAGGATGGCCAGCTTCAGAGACTCGACGGCCTCTTCCAGGTCTGCCGGGAGTGCGGGCAGGCCCTCGAACGGCCGTTGCGGGTCGACCGCCACGGCGGTGGTGCGGCGCTCAGCCGACTCGCCGGAGGGCGCGTCGTCGAACGGCGCGTCGGAATCCGGCGGCGCGTCGGAGTCCGGCCCGGCGTCCTGCACCTCGGAGGGCGTGCCGGGAACGGCTTCGGCGCGAGGAGTGTCGTCAGCCGGGCTCACGTCTTCGTCCATTTCGGCCGCAACGACGTCTTCCGGGCGCGGCTTCAAGTCGGCCGGTGCGCCCATCGATTCCCATCGCTGCTCGCGCATTTGGACGATCGACCACCGGTTCTGCACGGCCCCCTCAAGCCACATTTCCGCGTCGGGCCAATCGAGCGCCGCCTGGAAGTGGCTCCAGAAGAGGCCCGCGTACTGCTCGTACTGCCCGCCGAACCGGTCCCACACGCGGCGCAAGCGGCCGGTGTGCTGCGGCGAGACGTTGCCAACGCGGCGTGCCCAGGCGTCGTCGGTGTAGGTGGCCGGTGGCGATTCAGCCGCTTCCAGGGCCGCCCGCCACTCGGAAATGATGCGGCCCTTCTCCCAGTTGGTCGTGCTGACCAACCGATTCCAACGTCCCAAATACTCTTCCGAAGCGACCTCCGCCGTAGCGGTATCGAAACCCGATTGCGTCATGCGTACGATCCTTAAAACTGGCTCTTCCGTTTCTAAGCGCAGGCCGGCGCGGAGTCCCACCGCCGACGATCGCGCCCCGGAAGGCACAACTCACAAAGGAGGGCTGGGTTCCCCTTCGGCGACGGCTGGGACTCCGATCCGGCCCGCGAGCGGTGCCTTGGCCTCGACACACTATTGTACCACGCCGCCGGGACCATTCCGCCACGAAAAACAGCCCTCCCGCCAAATTCGTTCGTAACCCTCGTTACGACAAAGGGTTAGAACAAGTTCGGCCGGGAAATCTCGCCGCCATCGCGCCGGCGGCTTGGGGAAAACCTGTCGATGGCCGGCCGGAACGACAACCATCGACCAGCAACCAGCATGGGCGTGGTTGACATAAATGCTCGTGCCGGGTACGATCGGTAGTTGGAGGATCGAAACGATGGGCAGTACCAGTATCACTCGGCTAGTACAGATCGGGCAGGATCATCGCATTCACGTTGAGTTGGATGTCCCAGCCGATTTCCCCGAGGGCGAGGCGCAGATGACCGTCAAGCTCAACCCGACTACCGTCCGAGAGCGGCCAAACCGGACTCGGGAAGTCTTTGGCAAAGGTGGAGGCAAGTCGTGGATGTCCGATGATTTCGATGCTCCACTCGAGGACTTCGCCGAGTACATGTGATGGATGTGCTTCTCGACACGCACGCCTTGATCTGGTTCTACGACGGAACGCCGTTGTTAAGCGACGCGGGACGCGCAGCCATTGAGGACGAGAACATGACGATCATCAGTAAGGACGCGGTCTTCGACCGCTATGGCGTCAGACGGCTGTGGTAGCCTGTGCCGGCCAGCAGGAGCCTCGGCCCAGCGCGCCTGGCAACGTCTTCGGCGAAAGATTGTCTGATTCCAAAGGTCATCAAAGGTTTGGGCTCTTCCGTTTCTAAGTGCAGGCCGCTTCACTGTAATAGGCACACGCCGTGTGCCGTCCCTGAAACAAAGGCTGTCTGCACTTAGAAACGGAAGAGCCATATATCTGTATCAAAGATCATGGTAGCGCCCTCCGCGAAGTGCGTTCATTTCTGCATCGACCGACTCCTCGGCGTATCGCATACCAAAGAAGGGATGTTCGGCCACCGTTTGCTGCGTTCGCTGCCGATGCGCCTTCAGGACGCCCCTCTTCTTGCCGCGGCATAGAATTTCCACGTCCTCGTTGCGGTCCAATGCCTTGAGAACCTCGTTCATACGATACCGCAAATCCACAATACACAATAGTCGCCTGCATAAGCATTAGCCTCTCTGTATAGTCGTAGTATACATTATCGGCGGAATGCGAGAATTCGTCAACCCCGCGCCCCTCCCCAGAGCCGGACTGCGAATCGGCGGATCAAGCGTCCACCCGACGCCCCCCTTGACTTCCAACACGATTCCCGCTCATATTACCCAAAATAAGCCATTTTTCCTCTTTGTTGACTTTTTCGAAAGGACTGTCATGTCGGACTCGGTGACCAAGGTTACGCAACATTCGTGGTTCGAGCGGCTCGGTGCGTCGATCAAGGGGGTGTTGATCGGCGTGGTGCTGTTCCTGGTTTCGTTTGTCGTCCTTTGGTGGAACGAAGGCCGCGCGGTGAAGACGGCGGCCGGGCTCCGCCAGTTGCGGGTTGAGGTCGTTTCCGCCGATCCCGCCCGCATCGACCCGGCCAACGAAGGCCGCGCCGTCTACCTGACCGGCAACGCGACGACCTCGGAAACCCTGGCCGATGCCGAGTTCGGCATTGCCGCGCCGGCCATCCGGCTCCGCCGCCAGGCCGAGATGTACCAGTGGCAGGAGGAAAGCCGCACCGAGGAGCGGCGGAAGACGGGCGGCGGCTCGGAACGGGTGACCACGTACGACTACAAGAGGGTGTGGTCGGAGCGGGCCATTCCGTCGGATCGGTTCCAGCGGCCTGCCGATCACGCAAACCCCGGCCCCCTGCGCGTCACGTCGCGCGATGCGGCCGCCAGTGAGGTCACGCTCGGCGCCTACCGCCTTTCGCCCTCGCTGATCGGGCAGATGAGCAACTTCCAAACCCTCCCGATCAGCGAGCGCGAGGCGGAAGCCATTCGCGCGCAGTTCGATGACCAGGTTGTCATTTCCGGCAACACGGTGTACCTGCCGTTCAGCCCCGACGGGCCGTTGCCCGATCCCGGTTCGCCGGCAATCGGCGACCTCAAGGTCGAGTTCTCCACCGTGTCGCCGGCGATGGTGAGCCTCATCGCCCGGCAGATTCAGGGCACGTTCGAGCCGTGGCGCGCCGCCTCCGGCACGGTCTTCGAGCGCCTGACGGTGGGCACCTTCAGCGCCGATGAGATGATCGGCCGCATGGAATCGGAAAACACGACACTCACGTGGCTGCTGCGGCTGGGCGGGTTCGCGATGATGGCGGCCGGCATCGGCATGGTGCTGGCGCCGGTGGCCGTGGTGGCCGACGTGCTGCCCATCCTGGGCGACTTGATGCGGATGGGCACGGGCCTGTTTGCCGTCGTGGTGGCCGGCGCGCTGTCGTTGGCGATCATCGCCGTAGCCTGGCTGGCGTACCGCCCGGTGCTGGCCATCGGTCTGTTGGTAGTCGGCGCCGCGCTGGTGGGCGGCCTGTGGACCGTGGCCCGCAGCCGCAAGGCCCAAGCGGCCGCCGCCGCACCACCGCCGCCGGCCCCTATGGGGTAATCACGCAAGAAGCGCCTATCAAAAAGCCAAAAACCAGGCTCTTCCGTCTCTAGGTGCGGGCCGCCTTAATGTAGTAGGCACTCGCCGTGTGCCGTCCCAAGACAAAGGCTGTCTGCACCTAGAAACGTAAGAGCCAAAAACCATCACGCACGGCCCAACATGCGGTCCAATGCGTCGGAGGTGTGGTACACCAGAGCTTCGGGCCAATGGGGGAACGGGTTGAAGTACTCGAACGTCAGGTAGCCCCGGTAGCCCACCGCAGCCAGTGAGTCGAGCACCGCCGGCCAGTCGGTCGTGCCGTCCAGCAGCGGCCGAAACGCGTGCAGGTTGAACTCGTTCACGTGCTTCGAGTACTCCTTCAGGTGTACGTTGCGAATCCGCTTGCCCAAAAGCGGAATCCAGTGCTCCGGGAAGTGGTACTGCATGATGTTGCCCGTGTCGAAGTGAACCGCCACCCGATCCGAGCCGAAGCTGTCAACGAACTCGATCATCTCCTGCGGGCTGTGCAGGAACCCGTTGGCGAAGATATTCTCGATGTTCAGAGACACGCCCGCCTTCTCGGCGGCCGGAATGAGCGAGGCGACGGCCTCCCGCGCGCGGCGGTAGCACACATCGGGCCGCACCGGCGGGTCCTCGGGCAGCCAGGGCGCGTACACCGCGCCGGGCACGACCAGCAGGTTGGGCGTTTCCAGCAGTTCGGCCGCGTGGATCATCTTCCCGGCCAGCTCCAGCCCCCGGGCGCGCCGCTCCGGGGCGTCGTGCGTTAGCGAGTACGGCCAGAACAGGAACGAGCACACGCCGCTGATGTCCAGGCCCATCTCGCGGGCCATCGCGCCGATGGCCCGGATCTCTTCGTCCGACGATTCCACCGACAACTCGCCCTCCAAGGCGTAGTTCACCTCGACACCGTCGAAACCCGCCGCGCGGCAAATCGCAAAACACTCGCGGAGCGTCATCTTCTGCGGGTGAGGCAGCGCCCAAAGATTGATCGACTTCTTCATGTCGTAGCGTTTGGCCGGCGGCCGGGCAGCCGGCTGGGGCTGGCTCGCGGGCCGATCCGCCGCGGCCACGATTCCCTGGGCGGCCAAAAAGCTGCTCCCGAACGCGGCCGTATAAGCCAAGATTTCACGACGGCTCAACGAGTGCGACGACGATTGCACGCTATCGGTCATGATACGCTCCATATCGATTTCAAGTATCGGCAAATGCGTTTAGCATCGGCAAAGAAATAACTGTCCGATGTCCCCTCTCCCTCGGTGGGAGAGGGCAGGGTGAGGGGAGAGAAAATGCGTCAGTTATTTCTTTGCCGATGCTTACCGGAATCGGGGCCCGGTGGTGCCGCTTCCCGCTTCCCATTATACTACAACCTCGGTTCTTCCGCTTCAATGCAGCCTCCACGCCGAATAACCACCCCCAATTTCCCTTGAAAAGGACTTTCCACCCATGGCAAAGAAAGCCGCCGCAAGGCACATCCTGGTCGACTCGCAGCAGACGTGCGAAGAACTGAAACGGCAGATCGAAGAAGGAGCCGACTTCGCCGCGCTCGCGCGTGAACACTCAAAGTGCCCTTCGGGCAAGCAGGGTGGCGAGTTGGGCGAGTTCGGCCCCGGCCAAATGGTGCCCGAGTTCGACCGCGTCGTGTTCAGCGCCCCGGTGGGCACCGTCGAAGGTCCCGTCAAGACCCAATTCGGCTACCACCTGCTCGAAGTGACCAGCCGGGTGGGCTAAAGGCCCCCGTAGTTCACCCCCTCGTTGCGGCATGGGATAGAGCACCGCTCACGTAAACGCTGGCAATGCTGAACGGTCGAAACGGCATCCGA
>SKZG01000105.1 GCA_007127495.1 Planctomycetales bacterium | reverse complement strand
GGAAGAGAAGGAAGTCGAGTACACGGTCCTGGTGCCTCGCCAGGAGACGCGGGAAGGTGTACGCACCGTGCGGCGCGTTGTGCCGGCCACGGAAACCCGCAAAGTGTGGAAAGACGAGGGGCATTGGGAAGAGCGCGAGGTGACGGTGCCTGTAGTACGCAAAGTGTCTTACAAGGCACGTCGAATGGCTCGCAAGGCAAGGCGTTTGGGTTGCTGCGCTCCGTGCGTTGACGTTTGTACGGTGACCCAAGTTTGCAAGAGCTGGGTCCCCAATCTTGTCGAGCACGAGGTCGAAGTGACCGTGATGAGGCAGGAACTCGTCGAAGAACCCTACGAGTACCTTGTGACCAAGTGCGAACCCGAAACCCGAACCCGGACGGTCAAGGTGTGCCGCATGGAGCACGAAGAGCGATCCAAGGAGGTCGAATACACCGAGTGGGTACCCGAGACGCGAACGCGGACACTCACCTACACTTCGTACGAGTGCCAGCCCGAGGAAAAGACCGTTTCGTACACGGTCATGGTGCCCCACGAAGTGGAGCGGGAAGTGGAGGTCCGGGTTTGTCGCATGGTGGCCCAAACGGTGACCGGCTGCCGGTAAGTACGCCGGTAACCGTTCACGGAAACTGCTCCGCTTTTCGGTAGGTGTATATACTCGCCGCGGCTTAAAACTGCGCTTTCCGTAGGATGGGCTTTAGCCCGTCCAAGCGAAGACGGACAAGAATGTCCATCCTACAAAAGCGCACAAACGGCACGCGGCAAGTATACCGGGCGGTGGGGACAGTTTTCCCGATACCATGCGACCGGGACAGTCCCATTTTCGCGGCTACGGCTGCGGCGGCGCCTCACCGGGCCAAACGCTCTGTGTGCCGCGAAAATTGGGACAGTCCCTGCGGGCGTTATCCCCGCCTTGCATTCCGCCTTGCGATATGCCACAATCTCGTGGCCGCTAGGGTGGAGGCTTTCGTATCGTTGGGCGCCGTGCGGCGTTGAACTCCGCCCTGCTCCCCTCACGATCATGGCGGGAATTGTCAATGCTCGCGAAGCTCAGAACCTTCTCGCTGCTCGGGATCGATGCCTTGCCGGTTGAGGTCGAGGTCGACGTCTCGCCCGCCGGTTTGCCGAAAACGGTTCTGGTGGGCCTCCCGGAAGCCGCGGTCAAGGAGAGCACGCACCGGGTGGAGCGGGCGATTGTCAATTCGGGTTTTCAGCTTCCGCAAAATCGGGTGGTGATCAACCTCGCCCCGGCCGATTTGCCCAAGGATGCCTCCTCGTTCGACCTGCCCATTGCGTTGGGCTTGCTGGCCGCGAGCGGCCAGATCTCGGCCGAACGATTCGACCGGTACGTGGTGATTGGCGAACTTGCGCTCGACGGCAATACGCGGCCGGCCAAGGGCGCGCTTTCGATGGCCATGGCGGCGGCGGACCAAGACCACGTGGCGGGCGTATTGGTCCCCGCCGAGAGCGCAGCCGAAGCCGCCGTGGTGGAGAACACCAGTGTCTTCGCCGTGAGCAGCTTGGCACAGGCCGTCGCGTTTCTTTGTGGCGAGGTCGAGTTGCAACCCGTCCCGTCGCGCGTCGACGAGTTGTTTCGCGAGTTGGGCAAATACGAAGTCGACTTCGCCGACGTGCGGGGGCAAGAGATGGCCAAGCGCGCGCTATGCGTTGCCGCGGCCGGAAAACATAATCTGCTGATGGTAGGCCCCCCCGGCTCCGGCAAGACCATGCTGGCCAAACGCATGCCCACCATTCTGCCCGACCTCACACCAGGCGAATCGATCGAGACCACGCGCATTTACAGTGCCGTGGGCCGGCTCCGACCGGGCCAGCCCCTGCTGGCCGTGCGTCCTTTCCGCTCGCCGCACCACACCATTTCGAACGCGGGCCTGGTGGGCGGCGGCTCAACGCCAACCCCGGGTGAAATCAGCCTCGCCCACAACGGCGTGCTGTTCCTCGACGAGTTGCCGGAGTTCAATCGCACCACGCTTGAAGTGCTCCGCCAGCCGCTGGAAGACGGTATGGTAACGATTTCGCGGGCACTGAACAGTACGACGTTCCCGGCGAACTTCATGCTCATCGCCGCACTGAACCCGTGCCCCTGCGGATATCGGACCGACCCCCGGCGCGAGTGCCATTGCGGGCCCACGCTCATCGAGCGGTACATGAGCCGCATCAGCGGGCCGCTCCTGGATCGGATCGACATCCACATCGAGGCCCCGGCCGTCGCGTTTCAAGAGCTGTCGTCGACGACGCCAGGCACCTCGAGCGCTGAAATGCGGGAGTACGTGGCCGGGGCGCGGCGCATTCAGGCCGAGCGATTCGCAGGCGGCACAACGCGGCACAATGCCGATATGCCCCACCGCCAGGTCCGGCAGTTCTGCCGGCTGGACCGCGAGGGCATGAACCTGCTGAAGGCCGCCATGAGCGAGTTGGGCCTGTCGGCGCGCGCCCACGACAAGATCCTTCGAGTCGCCCGCACCATCGCCGATCTCGACCAGAGCGTCGATATTCAGCCGTCGCACCTGAACGAAGCGATCAACTACCGCATCCTCGACCGGCAGCTTTGGACGTGACCCTGCGGGGGAGCAGAAGCGGCACTTCCCTGTCTCGGAGCTGACAACTCGCCTTCTCTGAAGGGGACTCGATGCGTGCTTACGACACGTTCTCGGCCCGCACCTACCTCGGTCCGTGCGCGGTGACGGCGTGTTCGGCCTCCGGGTGCGCCGTGGCGCGGAGCCGGGCGAGGATCTCGTTCTGGAACTCGCCGGTGGCACGGCGTGCGGCCATTTGATAGTAGATGCGAGCCACGTTCGCCTTGCCCGCAGCCTCGGCCTCCTGCCCGCGAAGGAAGAAGGCCTGCGCCTCGCTCGACCGATTCTCGGCCTGGACTTCGCGCCGGCGTCGTTCATCGTCAACGCTCAGCAGCGATACGGCCGGCGGCGCCTCCCGAGCCGGCTGCCACTGCGCTTGCGACGGTCGCGCGGCTGCAACGTGGGGCCCGCTCCGGGCGGCCGGGTTCCAGGCCGGGTCGAGGCCGGCGGGCCGCGGGTCGGTTGCCGTGAAGTTCCGCCCTATCGGCCCGCCCTGTACAGTCCGGGCCGGCTGGCCGAGAAGATACTCGTCCATCGCCTCGAAATCGTGGATCCACGCGCTCACGTGCATATTCATGGCGCTCTGTTCGCTGCCAATCGCCGTGTTCCTGAACGGGCGGAAGGGCAGAAGAGGCGAGCGGAACGAATTGCGCCCCGAGGACGACCGGTTGATACCGCCCATGAAGGCGCTTCCCCGGTCCGGTACGGAAACCGTGGTGCTGGTGGAAAACTGCGAAAACGTGGGCAACTGAACCGCTTGCTGCGCGACCGCCCTTGGAACCACGGCCGCACCAACCGCAATGAACAGAATCCAAACCGCGAGGCATCGCATGATCAATTCCCGGTTAGGCCCGATGCACTGCGCCCGGGAGGCGGCCTCTTTCGGGCGGCCTCCCGGTGCGAGTGAAACGTGCGTTGCTAGGTACTCCGCCGCCTGCGCCCGCGTCGCAACAGGCGGCTTCCAACATGCGCCACACGCTGCGCACACGTTGCGACGTGCGACCTTAAAACGTGCTTCGATGCGTGTTTGGAGAATTGCGTTCCCACAACATCCGCGGGCCGACGACGAAGTCGTTCATGCTTTCCTTCTGCCAGGGGAACAGGCTGCGAATCTCGTCCTTCTCGATGTCGTACATCAGAAGCCACGGCTCGCCGTCTCCCTGGCTATCGCGAGCGGCGACACACAGCGAGCCGGCCGGCGAGAACGACAGCAGCCCGTTGCGGTAGTGGCTCCTTCCAGCCGGCAGCCGGAGTGTCTTCATCATCTCTTCGCCCTCGAGCACGTAGATTTGGTTCGAGCCCTGTGTGGCCGCCCACTGGAGCGACTTGGGGTCGGCCGCCACGCCGCCCGGCTCGGGCAATAGTGGTTTGATCTCGGCGGCGGAGCTTTCACCGGAGAACCGGTAAATGCCCTTATCGCCGTCGGTACCCAGGATGACGTGGCCGTCGCGCGTGACCGCAACCGACATGTCTTGAGCCCTCCACCTCTGCCCCTCGAAACGCCGATATTCCTTCGGCGTGATGCCGCCGGTCGAGGTGGCCACAATCACGTCGCCGATGTTGTCGGCCACGACGATGGTGTCCGACTCGCCGCCGACGCCCACATTCATCGGGTGGACCAGACCTTTTTCCTTCTCCAGGAGCGTCGAGGTCTTGCCGGTATCGTCGATGTACATCAGCCGCCCGCCATCGCGAGGCAAGCTGACCACAAGCCCTTTCTCGCGGTGCAAGTCGATGCTGCTGGGCGCGAACGGCAAGTTGACCCATCCAAGCACGCGGCCGTTCTCGTCAACCTGATACACCTTTCCCGGACCGCCCTCTTCGCCTGCGGCCACGTACAAAACGAAAGCGGGCGCGGCCTCGGGTTTGGGCGCCTCGGGCTTGATTCCAGCGCGGGCGAGTTCGCCATAGCGGCCAGGGCCGCCGGGACCCGCCTCGCCATAGCCAGGCGTACGAGGCCGGAAATCGCCACCCTGCTGCCGCGGATCGTACAGCGACCCAGGATCGAAGCCTTCCTGACCAGGGCCGCCACCGGGGCCACTCGCGCCAGGCCCCACTCCGGGGCCTTCGCCTGGACCGACTCCTGGCCCGGGGCCTTCGCCTGGGCCGGTTGCGGGGTCTTGACCTGGGCCGGGCCCGGGGCCTTCACCGGGGCCTGTTGCTGGATCTTGGCCGGGGCCGGGACCTTCACCAGGACCGGGGCCTTCGCCGAGACCGGGGCCTTCGCCGGGACCGGGGCCTTCGCCGGGGCTCATGCCCGGCTCCCCGTCTTCACAGGGGCACTGTTCGCCCTGTTCCGGGCAACCGCCCGGGGCGGCTCCCGGGCCAGCGCCTTCGCCAGGACCCGGGCCCATGGCCACGGCATCGCCGGGGCCGTCGCCCGAGCCTTCGGCAGCTAACGCCGCGCAGGTGGCACACCCGGCCTCCGCGCTGCAGGCCGTTCCAGTTGCCGCAGCACAACCGGGAGCCGAACCTCCCGAGCCGGAGCCGGAACCGTGAACGTGGGTCGTGCCGCCGCCACCGCCGCCGTGTACGTGGGTCGTGCCGGGGCCGTGATAAACATGTCGAGTACCGCCACCGTGATGGACCACACGGTCGGGGCCGCCATGGTGGATAACCCGGTCCGGGCCGTGATGAACGACCCGATCACGACCGTGATGAACGACCCGGTCCGGGCCGTGGTGGACAACACGATCCGGTCCGCCAACCACAACGCGGTCGGGGCCGACAACGCGAGCCGGGTACTCCGTATCAACTCGAACGCCGGGCCGTACCGGTTGGACCGCCACCCCGCGTTCCACGGGCCGTGCTTCCGTCTCGGCGATCCGCAGTGCAAACAGCGGTTCCCGGTGGTCCAGCCCTTCGAGGTACAGCCCTTCGAGGCTGCCCCACTGGCCCTCAAAAATCATCAGCGACCGGCGGTCGTTCCAGCCCCAAAGCCGCCCGACCTCATCACCCCGAGCATCGATCACCCGAAACTGGTGCTTCTTGCCGGCGTCGGGCTCTCGGTCAAACCCGACCTGGATGTGAAGGTACTTCTTCGGGCCTTCTTGGGCGGCGGGCTCCGCAGCGCCGGGGCGCGCGTACGAAAGTCGTTCCACCGTACTCACGTGCCACGGGTTGGGGTCGCCTGCCGTTCGCTGTGCATCGTCGGCCAAGGCGGTGCTGCACAGGGCGACCGCTACGGCGCATGCGAACAGAAGCATGCCTCTTGTCAGTGTTCCGCTCATTGTCCCTCTCCTTGAAATACCTGGAGTGAGTGTGCCGCCGAGTAGGCCGGCGACGAGCCTACCGAAACCCCGAAGCGGGGAGGTGTTCCTTGATTATTCTTCGCGTAGCCATTCAGGGGCGGCTGTCCCGACTTTCGCGTCACATAGGACCGCCTGCCCCGCCATGTCCCTCTCGCGAGGGGTATCGTTAGGTTTCGGCATCACACGGAAACCTATTCCATTTTACCAAGCCCTGCCGTGAAGTCCAGCAACAGGATCCCTCGACATCGGAATCGTGCCGAAGCCTGTGGATTATTCCCGGAATCCCAGCACGGGCTGCGCATCCTACCAGAAGGGGGTTCGACATCTCGCCGCGCGTGCAGCGCCTGCGAACTATCGCCAGCCGCTTGGGCGTTGCAATACATGACCGTCAGCTTTGACAACCTGGTTTGGGAATTGGCTGACCTTGTACTTCCTCCGGCCGATCGTGGCCTCGATCGTAACCTTGCCAACTGCTGTGACTGCCAGCATCGTAGCCGACCGGAGTTAGCATATCCACCCAAGCTTCCCGCGATTGACACGGGCTTCTTGACACGCGGTCTCCAACGGGCCATGATATTGGGGACAGTGCAAGAGACCGGGCTGTGCGGCGCGGTCGTTTCACCACTTTTTTACGAGGAGACTGGCAAATGAATGCGGTAACATTCGCTCTTGCGTGCATGATGGCGGCTGTATTGTTCGCGGCGGCTTTCGGCGACGATGCCTCCGGCTCGCGCGGCAAACTATCGTTCGATAATGCGTCATTCTACGACGCCGACGGCAATTTCCTGCCCGAGAAGGCTAAAGATGCCTGCATCGAGTTGATGGAGTATCATGGCTATCCCGTGTTCGAAGGCATTCGCGACCGGTTGTGGGTCTCGGACTACAATACGGGTCAATACACCAAGCTTGGCCTTGCGGCGGTGATCTTCGTTAATAATGAGGAAGATCAGTACATGCTCATGGACATTTACCTGCTGCCCAACCAAATGCTTCCAGAGCACTGGCACGAGGCCACCGACGACAATCCGGCGAAGATGGAGGGCTGGCTGGTGCGCCATGGCCTATCGCACATTGTCGGCGAAGGGGAACCGAACCTCAGCCCGGAAGTGGTCATTCCCGAAATCCACATCAACGGCACGGCCACGGTGAATCACGCGGTGGTGGCCAAGCCGGGCCAATTCGTGCAGCTCAACCGCGTGGGCGCGCGGCACTGGCAGTTCGCCGGCCCGGAGGGCGCCATCATCACCGAAGTGGCGAACGTGCACGACAACGGCGGCGTGCGCCACTCCGACAAGGCGCTGAACGACTATTTCTTGAGCCAGTAAACGCCGAAAGCCCCGTTCGCACGACGTCACGCGAGCCGCTGGCGGATTTCGTCGGCGCAGGCGTCTTTGGGCACGCGCCACTGGGCCAGCGAGTCGCGGTCGCGGATGGTGACGGTGCCGTCGGTGAGCGTTTGGCTATCGACGGTAATGCAGAAGGGCGTCCCGGCCTCGTCCTGTCGGCGGTAGCGGCGGCCGACGGCGCCTTTCTCATCGTAGAACACGGGGAAGCAGGGCTTCAACGCGGCATAGATCTCCTTGGCAATCTCCGGCATGCCGTCCTTCTTCACCAGCGGAAAGACGGCCGCCTTCAGGGGCGCCAGCCGGGGGTGCAGTTTCAGCACCACCCGCCTCTGCGGTTTGCCCTTTTCGTCCGGCTGCTCGTCCTCGTGGTAGGCCTCGCACAGGAAGGCGAGTGTGGCGCGGTCGGCTCCGGCCGAAGGCTCGATCACATGGGGAATGAATCGCTCTTTGGTCTCGTCGTCGAAGTAGCTCAGGTCCTTGCCGCTGCCGCGAAATCGCGGGCGGCCATGCTCGTCCTTCTCGACGGCGAAACCATCGCCCTCGCGCACCAGCTTGCCTTCCATGTGGCTGCGCAGGTCGAAATCGCCGCGGTGGGCCACGCCCTCCAATTCACCGAATTCGCCCGGAGCAAGGAACGGAAAAGCGTATTCGATATCCGCCGTCCCGCAGGAATAGTGGCTCAGCTCGTCGGGGTCGTGGTCGCGCAACCGCAGCCGGTCGCCGGCCAGCCCCAAGTCCAAGTACCATTGGAACCGCCGGTCGCGCCAGTAGCGATACCAGGCGGCCGAGCT
>SKZG01000062.1 GCA_007127495.1 Planctomycetales bacterium | reverse complement strand
GGGGGTGGCGGCTTTCCGATAATGCCTATGTTTCCGTGCAACAATCCACCTCGGAATCGAGAGGTCCCACCCCCTTTGACCTCTTCCGAGTGTGTCCACCCACGGTCGTGTATGCGGGCGCTTCCGTTTCGTGGTCCAAAGGGCTTTTCCGGCATGGCCGGCGCGCGGCCCCAGCCTGCCATATCGTCGCGGCCTGCACCGGGAAGCCGACGCGCCGGGCTGACGGTGACCATCTTTCTTGGGGTGTTGGCGTTTCATGGCTCGCCCGTCTTCGCGCAAACGCGCCTCCATCCGGCCGTCGTCCGAGTGATTGTGCAGGACCGAGCGGGCCGATCGCACGGTTCGGGCGCCCTGGTGGCGGTTACCGCATCGCACGGGCTGGTGCTGACGAATTGGCACGTGGTGCGTGACGCGGCGGCGCCCCCAACGGTGGTGTTCCCCGACGGCTTCCAATCGGCCGCCACCATTGCCCGGGTCGACCGCGATTGGGATTTGGCCGCACTGGTCATCTGGCGGCCCCGCGCCAGTCCGATTCCGCTGGCGGAAACCCCTCCGCGACCCGGTGAAATGCTGGCCATTGCCGGCTATGGCCAAGGGCAATATCGGGTCGCCACCGGCCAATGTACGCAATACCTTTCGCCGGGCAGGCGCCATCCGTTCGAGTTGGTCGAGTTGGCCGCCTCGGCACGTCAGGGCGACTCGGGCGGCCCGATCTTCAACGACCGGGGCGAGTTGGCCGGAGTACTGTTCGGTTCAGCGTTTGGGCGGACCACGGGCAGCCACAGCGGCCGCGTGCGGCAGTTCCTCGGCCCGTTATGGAACGACTTCTACCAGACCCCCGCCGGCGACACCATGATCGCCGGCCGCCCCCAGCTCGAACCGCCGGCGGCCGCGATACACGGCGTCCGGCCGGTGATCGGCCCAGACGTTGTCGGCGGCACGCCTGCTACACCCCCCGAGCCGGCGGCGCGGTCTTCCGATGCCGTCGCCGCGATTGGGAGGCGGTCCCAGGCAGCCGAAAGTTTCCCGGCGGCACGGGCTCCCCGCCCCCAGGTTCTCCCGCCGGCGGTTGCTTCCGAGCCGGGTGTGGTGGCGGCGGTGCCCGGCCCGCACGGCGGTCAGCGCGCCCAACCTGGTCGGGTAAGCCCGGAACAGGGGGACTCATACCCATCTGTAGACCATGCTTCCCAGGGCCGCGTGGTGGAGCCTTGGGCCGCCGCGGTCGATCCTGCCTCCGCGCGCCCCGAGCCGCCGAGGGCCGATTCAATCGCGCCCTTGCCCAGCCGCTCCGATCAGCTCCGGACGATCCTTGCGGCGATCGGGATCCTCGCACTGGTATTTCACGGCGTGTGGCTTCTGGGGCGGGTAGTGGAGGTGTGAGCGCCGAGCCGCCCCCCTTGTCGCGGGCGTGCCCGACGGTACAATAGGCCGTTTCGCTCTTCCGTTTCTAAGTGCAGACAGCCCTTGTTTTCGGCACGGCACACGGCGTGTGCCTACTACAATGAAGCGGCCTGCACTTAGAAACGGAAAAGCCGGCCGTTTCGCGTATTTCAGGAGCGTGTTATGCGTCATGTCCTTTCAGCCCTAGTACACAACGTGCCCGGCGTGCTCTCACACATTGCCGGCATGTTGGCCTCGCGCGGCTACAATATCGAAAGTTTGGCGGTCGGCGAAACCGAGGATGCCCAGCTCTCGCGCATGACGTTCGTGGTGGTCGGCGACGACCGCGTGTTGGAACAGGTCCGCAAACAGTTAGAGAAGGTCGTCACCGTGGTTCAGGTGGACGATATCAGCTCGCAGGACCACGTGGAGCGCGACCTGATGCTCCTGAAGGTGGCCGCGCCGCCCGGAAAACGCAGCGAGGTTCGCGAACTCATCGAGATCTTTCGCGGGCGTATTGTCGACGTCGCTCCGGAGATGGTCATGATTGAAATATCCGGCCAGGAGCGCAAGATCGAGGCGTTTATCGAGATGATGCGGCCCTTCGGAATTATCGAACTGGCCCGCACCGGACGCATTGCCATGGTGCGCGGTCAGAAGACGATCGGCCAAGAGAGCAAGCCGGCGCCCAAGTAGGCCTTTCCCGGCCTCGCCCCGGACTGCACATTCAACTTAGTTTCCCGTCAGCAAAAACATCAGGAGTGCCCCCAATGCCCGCAACCATCTATTACGACAAAGACGCCGACATTTCGCTGCTGAAGGAGAAGACCATTGCCATTTTGGGCTACGGTTCCCAGGGGCATGGTCACGCGCAGAACCTGCGCGACAGCGGCTGCAATGTGATCGTGGCCGAACTGCCGGGCACGGCCAATTACGAAAAGGCCGTTGCAGACGGCTTCACGCCGCTTTCCACCGAAGAGGCCGTGCAGCAGGCCGACCTCGTGACCATCCTGCTGCCCGACGAACTCCAGGCCGACATCTTCCGCGATCAAATCCGCCCGAACCTCGCGCCGGGCAACGTGATTGTTTGCTCGCACGGGTTCAACGTCCACTACGGCCAGTTCGATGTGCCCAAGGGCGTGGCTGTGATCTTGATCGCACCCAAGGGACCCGGCCACCTTGTCCGGGCCGAGTACGTCCGCGGGGCCGGTGTCCCCTGCCTGATCGGCCTTGGCGCCAACGCCGGCGACCGGGAGCGGGCCCTCGGCCTGGCCTATGCCAAGGGCATCGGCGGAACACGGGCCGGGGTGATCGAAACCACCTTCGCCGAAGAGACCGAAACCGACCTGTTCGGCGAGCAGGTCGTGCTGTGCGGCGGGCTCAGCGCGCTGATCAAGGCCGGGTTCGACACCCTCGTCGAGGCCGGCTACCAGCCCGAAATGGCATACTTCGAGTGCGTCCACGAGGTCAAACTCATCGTCGACCTGATTTATCAGGGCGGGCTGGACTACATGCGGTACAGCATCTCGAATACCGCCGAATACGGCGACTACACCCGCGGGCCGCGACTCGTGACCGACGAAACCCGAGCCGAAATGAAACGCATTCTCGAGGAAGTGCGCAACGGAAGCTTCGCACGCGAGTGGATACTCGAAAACAAGGCCAACGCTCCGTGCTTCAAGGCCCTGCGCCGCCGCGAGCGAGAACATGCCGTCGAGCGGGTCGGTAAAGAGCTTCGCGGGTTGATGTCGTGGATCGACGCCAAAGAGGTCGAGTGAGACGTCACGGATCGGGAACCGGTCCCTGCCACAGGGCTCTTCCGTTTCTAGGTGCAGGCCACGCTAATGTAGTAGGCACACGCCGTGTGCCGTCCTTGAAACCAAGGCTGTCTGCACCTAGAAACGGAAGAGCCTGCCACAGTTTCTCATGAACGCAGATAAGCCGAAGCCCGGCGCCGGCTGTGCCCGGCCGCTGTTCGAGGAGCATCCGCGCCGCTTTGCGGAAAACCGGTACGTGTACCCGGTGCTCAGCCGGCGAGCGGGCGGGATTTCCATCGGCGTGAATCTTAACCGCGATCGGACGTGTAACTTCCGTTGCGTGTATTGCCAGGTCGACCGGGAAAGCCCGCCCCTTCCCGACGCCTCCGACCCGATCGACCTTGCCCGGTTGGCCGAGGAACTCGACGCGATGGTCGCGGCGGTTCAGTCGGGCCGTTTGTTTGAAGGGCCGCGGTTCGGGACCACCCCGCCGCCGTTGCGGCGGCTGAACGACATCGCCCTCAGCGGCGACGGCGAACCGACGTTGTGCCCGCAATTCGCCGAGGCCGTCGAGGTGTGCGCCCAGGTGCGCCGCCGGCACGGGCTGGACGACGTTAAGCTGGTACTCATTACCAACGCCAGCTTACTGGACCGCCCTCGAGTTCGGCGCGGCCTGGCCGTGCTCGACGCCTCGAACGGCGAGATTTGGGCGAAGCTCGACGCCGGCACCGAGGACGGCTACCGCCGCATCGCGCGGTCGCACGTTCCTTTTTCGACGATCCTGGGCAACCTGCTCGAGGCCGCCCGAGTGCGGCCGATCGTCATCCAAACGCTCCTGATGCGCCTGGACGGTCAGCCGCCCTCGGCCGCAGAACTGGCGGCGTACAGCCGCCGGCTGACGGACCTCATTGCGGCCGGCGGGCAGATCAAGCTGGTCCAACTGCACACGGTCGCCCGCCGCCCGGCCGAACCCTATGTAAGTCCCCTCGCCCGCGCGGAACTCGACGCCGCAGCCGAGCACGTTCGCCGCGAAACCGGGCTGCCCGTGATGGTTGTCCACGCCGAACAGGCCTGAGGTCGCAAAAAGGGGCAGGAGGGGGATGTTCCGTTCGCCTCGTTTTCGCTCTGTCTTCCAGTTCCGGCTGATGGAGCCATGAAACAGCAAAGAGCCATTTGTTTCGTCCGGTTGCGACCTGCTTCGTCAACTACCCCCCCGTTCCTCGTCGCTGCGGGGCCCGGCGCCGCCTGTTGCGGGCTCAGTGGTGGAGCATTATAATCCTTGGATAGACTCGCCGCGGCCCAAGACTGCCCTTTCCGTAGGGATCGGCATTAGCCCGTCGCGTTTTCCGTAAGATGGGCATTAGCCCGTCGCGTTTTCCGTAAGATGGGCATTAGCCCGTCGCGTTTTCCGTAAGATGGGCATTAGCCCGTCGCGTCTTCCGTAAGATGGGCTTTAGCCCGTCCAAGCGAAGACGGACAAGAATGTCCATCGTAGCCCCACCCTACATAGATGAATAATCCGCCCAAGCCCCCGGAGCAGCCGTGAATTCCCCATTCCGCCGCAATGCCGCGTTGCAGAACGGCATGTTGCCCGTCGATATCGTTCTGGGCCCGGCATGGTGGCACCGTCACGAAGGCATCACCTTCGACGAAGATTACTTCTTCCACCCGGCGCGGCGGGTGGAAGTCGAGCGGCGGATGGAGCAGGCATTGTACGATCGCTGGGGCCGATTCGGCCTCGGCGCTGACCACCACACCAACCTGCCGGTCGCCGGCGCGGTGCATTTGGCCGCCGGGTTCCTGATCGCCGAAATGCTCGGATGCACGGTCCGCTACAGCGAGGCCAAGCCGCCCGAGGTCGTGCCCGCAAATGCCGCAACGCTCCGGCTCGAACCGGAACGGGCCTTTGCCTCCCCCGCCTTCGAGCGGCTCCGGAAGCTCGTGGACGCGCTGGAGGCGCGGTGCGGGTACGTGGTGGGCGACGTGAACTTCGGCGGCATTCTCAACCACGCGCTCGACGTTCGCGGGCAGACCATCCTCATGGACCTGATGGATCGGCCCGACGAAGCCGCCGGATTCTTCGCCGCACTGGCCGAAGTGCAGGACCGGTTCACCACGTTCATCGAGCGGCGGACCGGCTCGTCGTCGATTAGCGTCAACCGCACCCTGCGGCACATTCCGAAGCCGGTCTACCTGCACAGCGAATGTTCCCACGTGATGATTTCAACGAACGACTACGAACGGTTCTTGTTGCCGTTCGACGCCGAGTGGAGCCGGCGGCGGCGCCCGTTCGGCATCCACTATTGCGGGGCGGACCCCCACCGGTACGCGGAATCGTTTGCCAAGGTGCCGCATTTGGACTTTTTGGACGTCGGCTGGCCCGGCGACCTGCGAACGCTACGCCGCCACCTGCCCGACACGTTCCTGAACATCCGCTACAGCCCGGTGGAAATCGCCAAGCAAACGCCCGACGAAATCCGCCGAACCGTCCGCCGCCTGGTCCACGACTCGGCCTGCCCGTACCTCACCGGCGTGTGCTGCATCAACATGGACGACCAGGTGACCGACGATCAGGTGGCGGCCCTGTTCGAGGAGGTGGAGCAGTTGCGCGGCGAGTATGCCGCGCAAGAAAACCCGTAACGGGGCGCGTACGCATGAAGAAGAAACGTTCGCGGCAGTCGAAGAAGCGGCAGGTGGCGCTGCTGTACCCGGTGGCCGTGCCGTGGATGGCGCAGTTCACCTCCGGCGTGGCCGAATACGCTGAGCAGCATGGCGGTTGGGCGATTTTAACCAGTCCGCCCACCCTCAGCGGCGCCGGTGAACTCGCCTTGAACCTGTACAGCCTGGCTGACTGGCAGGGCGACGGCGCGATCGCCGCGCTGAGTCGCCCGGCCGAGGCCCGCTTGGCCGCCGCGCTACCGATCCCGGTGGTCAACTTCGGCGGCGCGTTGCGGAAATCGGCCGTGCCGCGCGTGATGACCGACCATCGCGCGGTCGGCCGCCTCGCCGCCGAGCATCTGCTGGAGCGAGGCTTCCGCCGCCTGGCCTATTACGGCACGGCGGGGGTGAGCTACTCGGTACGGCGGGCGGAAGGGTTCCAGCAGGTGGCCCGAAAGGCCGGCGTCCCCTGCGACGTGCTCCAGGCGCCCCGCGTGCGCAACCCCCGCGCCACCTGGCGGCAGCGCCTCGGGCCGCTCGAACAATGGCTCCGCAGCCTCCAGCCCCCGGTCGGCCTGATGGCCGTCCACGATTACCGTGCGCGGGTGGTGATAGACGAGTGCCGGCTGCTGGGGCTGGACGTGCCGAAGGACGTGGCGGTGATTGGCGTGGACAACGATCCGAGCATTTGCGAGTTCTCCCACCCCACGCTCAGCAGCATCGCCCGCAACGCCCGCCGCAACGGCTACGAGGCGGCCGCCATGCTCGACGCGCTGATGTGCGGCCGCACGCCCGAAGCTGCCGAAGTGCTCATCGAGCCCGAGGGTGTGGTTGCGCGGCAATCGACCGATTGGATCCTCATCGAGCAGCCGCACGTGGCCGCGGCGATCCACTACATGCGCGAGCACCTCGACGAGCCGATCGGCATCGAGCAGGTGGCCGAGCACGTCGACGTTTCGCGCCGCCGGCTGGAGCAGCGGTTCCGCCGTACGCTCGGCTGCTCGCCGCACGATTACCTATGCCGGCTGCGGATCGAGCGGGCGAAGGAACTGCTCCGGCGCCCGCAGGCCGTCAAGCTGCAGCAGGTGGCCAACGCCTGCGGCTTTGCGAACGTCGCCCGCCTGTGCGTCGTCTTCCGCCGTTCCACCGGCCAATCGCCCATGACCTTCCGCCGCACCGCGCGTCAGAACTCCCTGCCGTGAGCGGGATAGATGACCGGCCGGCTACCGCGCCCCGGGGCGGAGTACGGAGTGCCCCATTCCCCATCCCCCATCGATCCTTCCCCGCCGGGCTCGCCCCGGCCGGATCGATGACTGGCCAGCTACCCGCCCGGCCACGCCCTCCACCCTTCCCCGCCGGGCTCGCCCCGGCCGGATCAATGACTGGCCAGCTATGGTGCATATCGCCTTCGGCGAAAATCGGGCGGGTGCGACACGCGTTCCTGGGGTGATTACCCCAGGCTACGGTGCACATCGCCTTCGGCGAAAAGCCGGAAACGCCAGCCGGAACCACCCACCTTACGTTTCTGATGGGGGATAACGAAAACCGGACGCTAGCGCGTGGCGGCTGATGTTCCGTGTATTCCGTGTCTTCCGTGGTTGGGTTCCGTCCGCGCCAGCCAGCCCGGCGCTAACCGGACGCTAGCGCGTGGCGGCTGATCGTGCCCCATCCCCTATCGCCTAGCACCTAGCACCTAGCACCCCGGCTCTCTTTCCGTCTTGCAATCCTGCGTGGGATTTGGTAGTATTGGGCACGTGTACATAAGTATACGTCTTAGTTGCTAGTTGCTAGTGAAGCGCGCTGACGCGGTGGGAAAAGCAGCCAACCGTAGACCTGGGGGGGCGAATGTGGAAAACGGGAAAATTGACACCCAAAAAGTTGAATGTCGAAAGCCAAATGACCAAGGAAGCCGGAAGCCAGAAGTCAGAAGTCTACCCCCAGCCCCCAGCCGTGTTTTGCCTTAACGTCTTGCCGCGTGCCCGCAGATGGTCGCCCGCTCAGCGGCCGACGATGCGGGTGTCCGGCGTGACCAGCGGCACGTCGTGAACCGGCGAACACCGCTTGATGCCGCTTCAACGGCCAGTCGAGGTCGATCACAATCGCAATTCCTGAAACCGCGCGGCAGCAGCGTCGTCAAACGGAACGATACGCCATTTGGCGAAAAACCGGAAAGAAGCGATGAAGCGATCGTAGTACGTGACCTGTCGCCGAACGTCGGCATAGCGATTGATCAGCC
>SKZG01000227.1 GCA_007127495.1 Planctomycetales bacterium | reverse complement strand
ATGCGAGGCGGCGGTCAGGTTCAGGCCCGTGCCGCCTGCCTTCAGTGACAGCACGAAGAAGGGCGGGCCGCCGTCGGCCTGGAACTGGTCGACCAGCCGCTTCCGCCCCTTTACGGCCGTGCCGCCGTGCAGCACCAGTCCCGGCCGGCCGAACACGCCGGCCAGGAACTCGGCCAGCGGGTCGGCCATTTCGCGGAACTGGGTGAACACCAGGGCCTTCTCCTGGCGCGAGGCGATTTCTTCGCATATCTCGCCCAGCCGCAGGAACTTGCCGCTCGCGTCGGGGGCGAACTCGCCGTCGCCCAGCAGGTGGCTCGGGTGGTTGCACAACTGCTTGAACCGCATCAGGTAGGCCAGCACCAGGCCGCGGCGCTGCATGCCGTCGAGGTCCTCCAGGGCCCGGGCCATCTCCTTGACCATCTTCGCGTACAGGGCCGCCTGCCGCTTCCCAAGCCCGCAGAAGGCGCGCACCTCGGTCTTCTCCGGCAGGTCGGTGATGACGCGTTTGTCGGTCTTCAGCCGGCGGAGGATGTACGGCTGCACCAGGCCGCGCAGCGGGGCGTAGCGGTTCTCGGTGCGGGCATCGAGCCGCTTGACGAACTCCTTGAACTGCCGTTGCGAGCCAAGCAACCCCGGGCAAAGGAAGTCGAAAAGCGACCACAGGTCGGAAAGCCGGTTCTCGACCGGCGTGCCGGTGAGCACGACGCGCGCGTCGGCCCGCAGCCGCTTCACCGCCTTGGTTTGCCGCGAACCGGGGTTCTTGATCGCCTGCGCCTCGTCGAGCCCGACCAGCCGCCAATCGACTTCCGAAAGCCACGCCTGCCGCAGCAACATGCCGTAGGTGGTCAGTACGACGTCGGCCTTCGAGAGCGAACCGGCAGGATCGGCGGCCATCGCGGCGAGTCGTTCCTTCGGCGTTTCCGAAGGGTGGATGAACACGGCGCGGAGCGAGGGGGCGAACCGCGCCATCTCGGCCTTCCAGTTGGCCAGCAGGGAAGCGGGCAGGACCAGCAACGACGGCTTATTGCCCCGCTGTTTCTTGAGCACCGTCAGCAACCCAAGAACCTGCACCGTCTTGCCCAGGCCCATGTCGTCGGCCAAGCAGGCGCCGAGTCCCAGGCTGGCGAGGAACCACAGCCAGTTCACTCCGGCGGCCTGGTAGGGACGCAGGGTGGCCTTCAGGTCGGCGCCCGGGGCAGCCTGGTCGAGCTGCTCCGGACTGCGCAGGTTGGCCAGCAGTTGGCTGAGCCACTCGCCGGCGTGGACGAACGACCATGCCCGCTCCGGGTCGGCTTGGCCGCCGTCGTCGGCCAGGTCGCGGGGCGCGCCGGCCAGCAGTCGCATCCCTTCGATGAAGGAAAGGCCGTCACCCGCCTGGGCTTCAACGGCCTTCCACTGTTCGAGCGCCTCGTTGAGCTTCTGCCGGTCGACCTCGACCCACTGGCCCCGCAGCAGCACGAGCCCGTCCTCGGCGGCCAGCAGCTCGTTCCATTCGGCCTCGGAGAGTACCTGGTCGCCCAGGGCCATTTCGACCTGGAAGTCGAGCATGGCCTCGGCGTGGAACTTCTTCTGTCGCTTCTCGCCAATGGTCACGCCCACGCGAGGCCGAGGGCGTTTCTTCCACCAGTCGGGCAGGCGAGCCAGGATGCCGCTTTCCTCCATCCGCGGCGTTTCTTGCAGGAACCGGTAGGCCTCGCGCGGCGTCCAGGCGAGCGGCTGGAACAGGTCGCCGGAGTCGAGCAGGTCTTTCACCAGGGCGCTGCTTTCCGCCGCCTGCTTCACCGGCGCGAGGAGCTTCACCAGGGCCGTGCGGTTCTTCTCCCCCGCGTATTGCTGCAACGCCTTGCTCAGCGGCAGATACTGCACCCGGCCCCCGGCCGCCACGCCGGGCGCGTACGTGGCCAGGAAGGCGAAGGGATAGTCGGGGTCGCGCTTGTTCTCGGCTAGGTGGAAGCACACGCGGCCTACCTGGTGCCACAGCGGCGCCCGCTGCTTGAGGAATCCTGCCAGCCCCGTGGCGCTGCGGGCCACTTCGCGTCGGGTCCATGCGTCCAGGTCGGCCCAAACGTTCTCCAGCGCCGCTTCGGTCACGTACTCGGCGCCGGGCATGGGCGGCACCGCCAGCACGAGCCCGGCAAGCTGCTCGCCGGCGGGTGGCGGAATGGGGTCTGGAGCCGCGCCGGCCACGTCGGGCGTATGGCACAGCTCGGTCAGGTATCGGCCCGCGAAACCGCGCCAGTAGCCCAGCGCGGGCCTGGCGCCGGCGTCGAGCTTCTCGTTGGCCAGCGTGAACAGACCTTCGGCCTGGGCCGCGCCAAATGCCCGACACAGCCGCACGGCCTGCGGGCCGGCGTCTTCTCCTGCCACGGGTTGGGCGACAAGATGCCCGGTTGGGGCGAAGGCCAATTCAAAATCCATTTACTCGGCTCCTGCGGCAGGCTATATCATTGCACAGCATATCGCCACAGCCCGACAGTGCAACCGGGGCGTTTTTAGGCTATCCGGAAAACTCCCCTCTCCCCTGGGGAGAGGGGCTCGGGGGTGAGGGCCTGCGACAACCCGCTACGGTACATGGACCAGAGGACGGCCCCCGTGACCGGTTTGTCAGGGGCGCCTGCCCCAATTGGAATAATCGGCTTCAGCCGGGGGAGTGGCGATGCCGATACAATCGAAGGAACCTGCCGGGAGGGCGGAACGCGCGTGGTTCCGGTTCAGGATAGACATCAAGGTGTGCCGACGGACCGGCGTACCTTGATGTTTTTTTGTACCCGCTCACGGGGGACTGTCCCAATTTTTGCGGCGGGCGGCGAATTGAGAATTGAGAAGTTGGACGTGAGAAGAAGTCGGGGGGCCACACCGGCTCCTTCACTCTTTCCCACTTCACCCTTCCGATTTCTCACTTCTCCTTTTTCACTTCTCACTTCACCATTCTCGCTTCGGTCGTCTGGAACTGCAGCTCGTTGAGGTCCAGCCCGGCCGAGCGCTGGGAGAGGTTCAGCAGTTCGATGCCAACCACCTGTTCGTGTGCGTTAAAGTCCAGCACCACGCCGGGCGAGATTTTCTCCGACTCGACGATCTTCGAATCGTCCAGACGCAGGTACAGGGCGTCAGCCTCTTTGTCGACATGCAGTACTGAAAAACTGCCGCACCCTGGCGCCCCCGATCGTTTGGGTTATAATGGATTCGTACCCGAACCGAAGGAGAAACCCCGCCTGACGAAGGAGAACACCGCATGACAGTCGCACAGCGAACTCGACGCAGAAATCGGTGGTGGAATCGCTCAGCGCCCCTTTCCAAAGGTTGCATCAATCCCCTCAAAGGTCCCCAGTCGGCAGCAGCGAATTCCGGAACCGCGGGCGGAACGAGCGCGACTGTGCCGGTTCTTCTGGGGCTCGTCGGTGTGGCCCTGTTATGGGTTGGGCTGACTGCGCCCACGGCTGCACGGGCCGACTTGGGCGCGGTGCAGATGATCACCCCGGTGGGCGAAGGGGCTTCGCAGCAGTGGCCGCAATGGCGGGGACCGTCGCGGCAGGGCGTCGTCGCGGCCGGCGAATATCCCGATCGGTGGTCCGATGAGAAAAACGTGGCGTGGCGCGTGGAGGTGCCCGGACGCGGCCATTCATCGCCGATCGTCTGGGACGACCGCATCTTCCTCACCACCGCATACGACCAGTTTCTCGACGAACCCGTCGAGCACATCCTTGGGCAGTCGGGCGACCGCGTATTCCTCGACGACCGCGAGCAGGTTCGTTCCATCCTGTGCTTCCGCCGAAGCGACGGTGAACTCCTTTGGGAAACGTTCGTGCCCGGCACCGCACAGCCCGAGGAAGGCTGGCCCAAAAGCAGCTACGCCTCCAGCACGCCCACGACCGATGGGCGGCTTGTGTACGCCTACTTCGGCAACCACGGCCTCTTGGCGGTCGACTTCGACGGCAATGTGGCATGGCACAACGACCTGGGCGAGATTCGGGGCGTGTCGCGTGGAACGGCGTGCTCTCCGTTGCTTTACGACGACCGCGTCATCCTGTTCCAAGATCATGGCGGTGGCTCGTTCATTGCAGCGTTTGACCGGGCGACCGGCCGAAGCCTGTGGCGAACGGAACGAAACGCCAGGGTCGGCTGGAGTTCGCCCATCGCCATCCGGGTTGCCATGGACCAGGGGCATCGCGATGAGATCGTCACCAGCAGCCAGCACCAGGTACAAGCGTACGATCCGGCCACCGGCGAACCACTCTGGTGGTGCCACGGGCTGACCGACGAAGTGATCCCCTCGCCGGTTGTCGGCGAAGGGATGGTCTTTGCGTCGTCCGGACGGCAGGGGCCCACCTTGGCGATCCGGCCCGGCGGCACGGGCGACGTGACCGATTCCCATCTGGAGTGGCGGGAGATGCGAGGCTCGCCCTTCGTCCCCTCGCCGCTGTTGTACCAAGGCTACCTGTACACCTTGAACGACATGATTCGCGTGCTGAGCTGTTACGACGCGGCCACCGGCGAGCTGATGTACCGCGTTCGCCTGCGGGGCGAAGTGGCCGGGCACGGCATCTCCAGTTCGCCCGTCGGCGTGGACGGCAAGGTGTTCATCACGACCGACGACGGCCAAACCCTGGTCATCCGGGCGGGGCCGGAATACGAGCTACTGCACGTCAACCAGCTTGGCGAACATGTTTTCGCCTCGCCGGCTCTTCTCGACGGCCGCTGGTACATTCGCACCTACGGCCACCTGCTGCGCATCGAGTAAGGCGAGCGGCGAATCGCATATTACGGGCGGTACGAGTACGAAGCGCAAGCGAAGTGTGTCAGAGGGCTCGCTTGCTCGCACTGCGCGCTGGTAGGCCCTGAAAACGGCCCCCAGGGGCTTTCTGAGGGTGTGAAGTTGGGTAAGGGATTGTGGCGATTCGTGGCAGAATGCGGCCGAGGTCGATGTTGACTGTTGAACAGGGTGTTGTGTAATGAAAACAGCGCAGCCAATTCGGCGGCGAAAATGAAACTATCGGCTGGCCCTATGGGCTCGGGAGGGCGCAATGAATCGATTCGGCGAACTGGTTAAGCGGCATCGGCTGAAAGCCGGCTTGACACTTCGGGAATTCTGCCTGAAATACAGTATTGACCCCGGCAATCTCAGCCGAATTGAACGGGGCTTGTCTCCACCCCCACAAGGGCGCGACTTGCTGGAGCGATACGCAAAGGCGCTACGGTTGAAACGCGGTAGTGATGAATGGCTGGAACTGTTCGACGCGGCGGCAGCCGGCAGGGGTGAGATTCCGGCCGATCTTATGTCGGATTCGGAAGTGGTCGATAAGCTACCCGTCCTATTCCGCACGTTACGGGCAAAGCAGGTTTCGGCGGAGAACTTGGACGAACTGGTTGACCTGATTCGGGAGAGCTGAGCAAGTGACGTTCAAGGCCCCGTACATCCCGAAGGACGAACTACGTCGGCTAGCCGGTTGGCGGCTGATTGTAACCCTTGCCCGATACGGCGGGTGGCGGAAAACGGCGCACAATCCGGCGCATGCGCGGCACGTTTTCCGGCGCATCCAGTGCAAGCCACAACGGGCTACAATTCACGAAGCCCGACGCAAACCCTTACAGAAACAGAAGATAGGCCAATATCGGCCGATAGTGACCAAACACGGAACCCCCCCGGAAGTAGGCCCGGCAGGATTCGAACCTGCAACCAACAGATTATGAGTCTGCTGCTCTAACCGTTGAGCTACGGGCCCAAATGCCTTTATTACTGGGTTTTCTTGCCCTCTCGCTTCTCTGGGTGCACCGGCTTGACACCCTTTTTGACACCGCATATAATTCAGGGACGGAAAACGACACCCGCCCGGTTGCCGAGCGGGTGTCAATTCAAGCCCACCTGACACCCTTACATGCGAGGTGAACCCGATGAGTTCCAATTCTACCACGTCGAAGCCGGCCGACAAAGCGGCGGTCCTCGCCGCGGCCCGCCAGTACAAGCGGGAGAATCACCTGCCCCTGACGGTGCACCCAGGTGGCACGTGGGGCCGCTGGTGCAAGAAGGTCAACGGCAGGCAGCACCATTTCGGCCCAATCGTGCCGGAGGCAAGAGACTACGGCAGCGCGGCCGCCCTAGCGGAGTTCCACCGGACCATCGACTGCATCCAGGCTGGTCGCAAGCCACGGCCGAAGGACGACGACCTGATCACCCTCCGCGATGCCGTCAATGCGTTCCTCAGCGCCAAGGCGGCAATGAGGGACACCGGGGAATTGACGCCTCGCTCCTGGACCAACTACCACGGCACGTGCGGCCGCATCGTGCACGTTCTCGGCAAGCACCGCGCCGTTGCCGACCTGGACGTGGCCGACTTCCGCAAGCTCCGGACAGCGTTCGCCAAGGGGCGGGGGCCGGTGTCGCTGGGCAACGAGGTCCGTCATAGCCGGATATTCTTCAAGTGGTGCTACGATGAAGGATTGATCGACCGCCCGGTGCGATACGGGCAGGCGTTCGACCTGCCGACGCCGAAGACGTTGCGGCTGGCCCGGGCAGCCCGGGGGCCGCGCATGTTTGAGGCGGCGGAGGTTCGCCTGCTGCTCGACAAGGCCGGCCCGGTGTTGAAGGCGCAAATCCTGCTGGCCATCAACGCCGCGTTCGGACAATCGGACCTGGCCCGGTTGCCGAAGAGTGCCATCGAGTTCAAGACCGGGTGGATTGACCACGGACGGCAGAAGACGGGGATTGCCCGAAGATGCCCGCTGTGGGAAGCGACCATCGCGGCGGTGAAGGCCGCTATCGAGGTACGCCCCGAGCCGAAGGACGCCAAGCACAACGATCTCGTTTTCTTGACCCCGACCGGGCTCCCCGTCGTGCGCGACGTGCTGTCCACTGACAAGCAGAAGGCCGCCGCCGGCTTGACTACCCCGCTCGACACGATCGCGCCAGCCTTCAAGAAGCTGATGCGCGCCGCGAAGCTGGACGGCAATCGGGCATTCTACGCTTTGCGGCACACCTTCCAGACCATTGCTGAGCAGACCGGCGACTTCCCCGCCGTCTCCGCCATCATGGGCCACGCCCCCCGAGCCGGCGACATGAGCGCCGTGTACCGAGAACGCATCGATGATGCCCGCCTAGTTGCCGTTACGAACCATGTTAGGGCTTGGTTGTGGCCGCGTAGACGTGTTGTCAGGCGGAAAAAAGCAACCAGGTGAGATTCCGTGCCTCTGCAGGGGTGTTGCCGATAGCAGCAACCTCACCAAGCACGCCGGTGGTGGACGCATGGGGCGAGACATGAGTTTGCGGTACACGTTGTATCCTCGCCCAAACCGGAGGGCTAATGCAGTGTCGGGGCCCACGGCCGCGACACCCGCCGGGCCACTGGTGGGCGGGGGGCTCCGAGTGGTTGCCCACTCGACGGTGATGCTACGTGGCGACGGGTGTTTGTTCTGCTCATGCAGCGAGGTGGTAAGGGCTGTCCCTGAGCACAGTCCGCGGTCCGGCCAGCACTTTGAGGCAAAATCGGCCGTCAAGAGGTTCGAAAGATTATCAAGTTCCTGGGTGCGGGCGGGTTGGCGGAAATCCCGCAGGGGCTTCACATCGGGCTGTCTATCCTGTACCGTTGCGGTGCTGGGAGGTCGGGGGTATCTGCGTACGAGGTATGACGATGGCGACTCGAACGGAACTGTTGTGCTATCAACTGGGGCTTCGGCTGTTCCAGGCAATGGAACTGCACGACCCTCAGTATCTGGAACACTCGCCTACACTCATCCGGCTGTCGGCCATTCGTCTCCAAGAAATCATCGAATCGCTGCAACCTCTACCACAACTGGCCGCAGTCGCGCGGTCGGCGAGGCAAACCATTGCATTGTGGATTGACACACCACACTACTACCTGAAATTGGGTTGTGCGGAGTCGTGGCAGTATGATGGCCTCATGCAACAGCATCGGGAACAGCTTGCCCTCATCCAAGAAGAATTCAGGAAAGCTGCACGGCAACATCCTCGCGAAAGGCGGCTGGAGCATTGGCTCGCCCTCGGGGTAAGGATACTTTCAAACCAAGGCAGCCAAGAACGACAGGTAGTTGATT
>SKZG01000130.1 GCA_007127495.1 Planctomycetales bacterium | reverse complement strand
TGCGGCGGCTCGACGCCGCTTTCAACCCTTTGGAGTGCGGCGGCGTGACGCCGCTTTGGCTATGCCTTTGCTTTCCCGCGCAGCCGGGCTGCGCCCTTTCACAACAGCCAACGCTACCATACCGGACAAAGCGGCGTCAAGCCGGCCGCGGCGCGATTCCAAGAAAGCCAAAGCTGCCGCAAAAGAAAAAAGACAGAAAGCGGCGTCAAGCCGCCGCACTCCAAAAAACTTGCCTCGCGCGCTCCCAGAGCGAACAATTGAGTAGGCAGCAAGAGCAGGTAACCGAATGACCGCCCCCCCGACACCGCCAGAAAGCCCAGAAGCAGCGAAGCCGAAACGACGGTTTCGTTTCTTGCAGCGGCCCAGGGTGCGCGCGATGCTCGCGATCGTGGTGGGGGCGGCCGTCGTGCTCGCCGCCGGGGGCCTTCTCGGATATTGGATGGCAAGCCGCACACCTGAGAGAGACCCCGCGGCTGTCGCCGACGCTCCGCCGGACGCCAACATCACCTGGACCTGCTCGATGCACCCCCAGGTTCAGATGCCCGAGCCGGGCCAATGCCCCATCTGCTACATGGACCTGATTCCCATGGAAGACGACGGCGCCGGGCTCGGGCCACGGCAACTGCGGATGACGGAAGGGGCCATAGCCCTGGCCGACATTCAAGTGACGCCGGTCCGCCGGCAGTTCGTGACCAAGCCCGTACGCATGGTCGGCAAGGTCGACTACGACGAAACGCGGCTGGCCAACATCACCGCCCGGGTGCCCGGCCGGCTCGATCGCCTCTTTGTCGATTATACGGGTGTGACAGTGCGGGAGGGGGACCACCTGGTAAAAATCTACAGCCCGGAACTGATCGTCGCGCAGCAGGAATTGCTGCTGGCCCACCGCGCCGCCGAACGGGACGGCGGGGCAACCGGACCCGGATTGCGAGCGCGGTCGGTGCAACTGGCCGAGGAGAAGCTGCGGCTGCTGGGGGTGCTCGAGCACCAGATCGAGGCGATCAAGGAGCGCGGGACCCCGTCGGACCACCTGACCATCTACGCCCCCATCGGCGGTGTCGTGGTCGAGCGGCACGCCACGGAAGGGATGTACGTCGAGACCGGTACAAACATCTACACTATCGCCGACCTTTCGCAGGTCTGGGTGTTCATGGACGCCTACGAGAGCGACGTGCCGTGGCTGCGGTTCGGGCAGGAAGTCGAGTTCACCACGGAAAGCTTCCCCGGCGAGGTGTTTCATGGACGGGTCGCCTTCATTGATCCGGTACTCAAGGAGAAAACGCGCACAGTGCGGGTGCGCGTGAACGTGCCCAATCCCGAAAGGAAACTCAAGCCCGGCATGTTTGTCCGCGCGCTGGCCCGCAGCCGTCTTGCCAAAGGAGGCAAGGTGTTCGACGCGTCGTTGGCCGGCAAGTGGATTTCGCCCATGCATCCGGAAATTGTCAAGGACGGCCCCGGCCAGTGCGACATTTGCGGCATGGACCTCGTGCCGGCCGAGGAACTCGGCTTCATCGCGCCCGAAAAGCCGGAGGAAGCTCCCCTGGTCATTCCCGCCACGGCGCCGCTGGTGACCGGGCAGCGGGCGGTGGTGTATGTGCGGCTGCCCGTCGAGCATGAACTGGTGTTCGAGGGCCGCGAGGTGGTGCTCGGTCCGCGGGCGGGCGGCTACTACCTGGTGCGGCACGGCCTGGAGGAAGGCGAACTGGTCGTCACCCGCGGCAACTTCAAAATCGACAGCGCCCTGCAAATCCAGGCCAAGCCGAGCATGATGAGCATCGAGGCCGACGTGCCGCTGGTGGTGCCGGACGACTTCCGGCAGCAGCTTGCGCCGCTGTACGACCACTACCTGGAACTGCAAGTGGCGCTGGCCGACGACCGCGCCGACGATGCGCAGGAACATTGGCAGGCGTTACAAGCCACGATGGACGAACTTCCCGAGAGCGCCGTCGACCGGCGGCTGGACGAAACCTGGTCGGCCGTCCGGAAGGAATTGGCGGCGCTGCTGGCGGCCGGCGCCGACCTGGAGGCGATCGGGCCGATGCGCACCCAGTTCGAGCCTTTGGCCGAGGCCATGCTCGACATGGCGCAAACCTTCGGCCACCCCCGCGAGCAACCGCTTTATGAAGCCCATTGCCCCATGGCGTTTGGCAACCGGGGCGCCTCGTGGCTGCAGGCGGGCGAGACGATTGCCAACCCATATTTCGGCCACGCCATGCTCCGCTGCGGCGACGTCGTCCGACCGTTTCCGCCCGGGGCACCCTCCGGCGGGCCAAGCCGAAGTCCTGACGGCACCCGCCCCGCGCCGCCGCTGCACGATCACGAATAGGCGAGCGGCAAAACCGAATTTCTCGTAGTGGCGCCTCTCCGAGACGCCGAATTCCGAGTCTCGAAGAGACTCGGCCACAAGGTCGTCGATAAGATTGTTTCTGCCGCTCGCCATAAGACATTGAATACTCACTCTGGGGTAAGCGAATACTTCCTTGGTGGCGAACGCTCTTTCACCGCGAGCGGTGTCGGCCGGCCCAATCGCCACGGCTCGACAAATCGCTTGCCGCCAATTAAATTGGAGGGGTGTTCGTCACCGGGTTTTCAGGTCTTTGTTGAAAAGGAAGGCGTTGCAATGTGCGCAAAGCGGATTCTGCTGGCTGAAAATGATATGCCGACGGCATGGTACAACCTGGCGGCCGACCTGCCGCAACCGGTCCCGCCGCCGCGGCATCCGCAAACGCACGAGCCCGTGCCCCCCGAGGCCCTGGAACCGATCTTCGCCAAGGCCTTGATCGAGCAGGAAGTGAGCGGGGAACGGTGGATCGAGATTCCCGACGCGGTCCGTCGGGTTCTGGCCATCTGGCGGCCCTCGCCGCTGGTTCGGGCCGCGAACCTAGAGAAGGCGCTGAAGACGCCGGCCCGCATCTACTTCAAGGACGAAAGCCACAGCCCCGCCGGAAGCCATAAGCCCAATACGGCCGTTGCCCAGGCGTATTACAACAAGATGGAGGGGATCAACCTGTTGACCACCGAGACGGGCGCCGGGCAATGGGGCAGCGCGCTGGCGTTCTCGTGCGCCCAATTCGACATGCACTGCAAGGTGTACATGGTCAAGGTGAGCTACCACCAGAAGCCCTATCGACGGTCCATGATGCACACGTGGGGCGCCGAGGTGGTACCAAGCCCCTCGGAAGAGACGCAGGCAGGGCGGCAGATTCTCGCCCGCGACCCCGACTGCCCCGGCGCGTTGGGCATTGCCATCAGCGAGGCCGTCGAGGCAGCCGTCCTGCGCGACGATACGAAGTACACCCTCGGCAGCGTGCTCAACCATGTGATGCTCCACCAGACGGTCATTGGGCTGGAAGCGGAAAAGCAGTTTGAATTGGCCGAGGACTATCCGGACGTGGTGATCGGTTGCGTGGGCGGGGGCAGCAACTTCGCCGGCCTGGCCTTTCCGTTCCTGCGGCACAAAATCGCCGGCCGCGACCTGCGATGCATCGCGTGCGAGCCCTGTAGCTGCCCGACCATGAGCCGAGGGCAATACCGATACGATTTCGGCGATACCACCATGCTCACCCCCCTGATGAAGATGTTCACGCTCGGCCACAGCTTCGTGCCGCCGGGGATTCACGCCGGCGGGCTGCGTTACCATGGCATGGCGCCCATGGTCAGTTTGGGCACCGACCTGGGACTGGTTGAAGCGGCGGCATTCCATCAACTCGAGTGCTTCGAGTCCGCCGTCCTGTTCGCGAAGACCGAGGGCATCATCGTGGCGCCGGAAACGTCGCACGCCGTCCGCTGCGCCATCGTGGAAGCCGAGCGCTGCCGCGAAACCGGCGAGGAGAAGTGCATCGTGTTCAATCTGTCCGGACACGGCATTTGCGACCTGGCCTCCTACGACCGCTATTTCAGCGGCGAATTGGAGGACTACAGCTATCCGCAGGAGAACATCGAGGCCGCGATCGCGGAACTGCCGACGGTGGACGGGTAGATTCTCATTTGACATCCCGGAAATCTGAACTAGGTTTCATTACAGAGGCCAATGGCACGCGAGTGCCGGCTGGACATGGAGCGGCTGAAAGGCCGTTCCGAGGAAGGTGGCGTTCTCCGCTGAAACACACATTCGGTAAGCTCCTTTTGCGCGGCGGAACACCTGAATCACCCAGGCCTGCAAGCCTCAAAACCCTCGAAAAGGCAAACCGGTCGCAAGGCCGGCACGCAAAGCCAAGGGCCGGCGGCACATTGTCGTCGGAAGCCTGGCTGCCGAAAGGGTGAAACCAAATGATTTCGGCTAGCGATGGGCGAGAGGCACGTTTTTCCAAAACAGGGTTCCGGAAAGTGGCCGCAGGCCCGCGGCGGGCAATCCGCCGCGACACTCGAAGGAATCCAAACCTGTTTTCGGTTCCGGTTGTCCCTCAGCGCGCGGCGCTGCAAGGGCACGCTGGAATGGAGGAATCCCCATGAAGTCGCTTGCTTTGAAGTTGCATCGCTTCCTCGTTTCAGAGGACGGGCCCACCGCGGTGGAGTATGCGGTCATGTTGGCACTCATCGTGATCGTGTGCTTGACGGCCATCAGTTCCATTGGAACTCAGGCCAACCTCACGTTCGAGCGGGTTGCCACCGAACTCGGGGCAGAGTGACGCCCCTGCAACCCGGCGGACCGACCCGCGGACCGGGACGTGACGTCCACTGTTGACCGGAAACCCCCCTCGGCGCCGGCGTTTGGTGCCGAGGGGGGCGTTTTTTTCGCGGAAGGTCGTCATGGAACCCGCCAACCAACATTCCGAACAACGCCGTTCAGTCCGCTGCGCCGTTTCCGGCGGGCGGCACGTGGAACTCCGTATCGACGGGCAGCGCTATCCGGGGCGGATGCTGGACCAGTCGGCGGGCGGATTCGCCGTCTTGTTGGACTGCCCCCCACAAGTGGGTGAACTGAACGCCGTGGCGTTGCACACCGACGCCGGCGACTTCGAGGTGCGAATCGCCTTCGTCTCGGAGGATACCGCCGCGGGCGAAAGCCACGCTCCCGGCGAGCCGGCTCCACCGAAGTTCCGCGTGGGTTTGGCCCGTATCCGCGATATCGACCCACTGGAAGAGGGCACGTCGCCCGGCCTGGGCCCGCTGGTACGGCTTGCCGTCGGTTCCTTGCTTCCGAGGTCGACCTCTGGCATGTTTACGGGTCTCGGACTTGCTCTGCTCGCGGCGGCAGTGCCTATCCTCCTGCTGCCGCTGTTCGGCCATATATCGACGGCTCCAAAGGGCCGTGGCGAGCCGGCCGCTGTCGATTTGGTCCGCTACGCGCGGTCATCGGAGGGGGGCCGGCCCGCCGCTGAGAGAACCGCGGCCGCCACGGCGCGGGGAGCAGTAAACGGGAAGAGCGAGTTCGGCGAACGCCTATTGAACCCAGCACACGACCGGGCGCAGGCGCATCACGACGAGTTGCGCCGCCTGGCACGCGGCGCGCCGGGGGCCGCCGCCTTCCAGCTACCCGAAGTCGCCCGCTGGCTCCGCCTGACGCCGCACCAACAGCAGCACATCGCGCAGTTCGTTGAACTGGCCGAAGCCTCGCTTGCCGAACTGAGCGCGCAGGCACATACCATGGACCGGGCAACGAGGGCGGTGAAGCGGCAAGCCATCCTCGACGCTGCGCGGCAGGAGGCCGTCGCCGCGCTCGACGAGATGCAGCAAGCCCTGTGGCGCCAACGGACCCAACCGCAAACCGGGGTTACGCCCGATTTGACACACGGCCAACCATAACCAAGAGTTGATATATCCGACTCTTCCGTTTCTAGTTGCCAGACGGCCTTGGTTTCAAGGACGGCACATGGCGTGTGCCTACTACATTAGCGTGGTCTGCACCTAGAAACGGAAGAGCCACATATTCCCCTATTCCTTGCCGGAGAACTTGCCAATGGTCCGCCGATTTTTTGTGGACCCGTCCCAGCGTCGCGGCGCAGTGCTCATCCTGGCGGCCGTGATGCTCACGGTCATGCTGGGCTTGATGGCCTTCGCCCTGGACATGGGCCTGATTGTTCTGGCGCGGACGCAATTGCAGGCGGCCGCCGATTCCGCCGCAATGGCCGGCGCCGCCTCCATGAACCTGCCGCGCGAGCAGATGGTGGCCATCGCGCAGGAGTACGCCGCATACCATGGCGCCGGCGGGCGGCCGGTGAACCTTTTGGCCCCCGACGTCGAATACGGCACCTGGGACGCCACCACGCGGCGGTTCACTCCCTCGAACACTCCGGGGAACGCCATCCGGGTCACGTCGCGGGTGGACGAGGAGACCGGCGGTGAGGCTGCCATGTTCTTCAGCCGGGTTTTCGGCCGCACGTCGTTCGCGCAGCGGGCCTCGGCCGTGGCCATGGCCAACCCGCGCGATATCGCCTTCGTCGTCGACCTGTCCGGCTCGATGAACGATGATACGGAACCCTGCTGGGCCACCGGTACGATTAACAATCTCTTCGCCTCCGAGGGCTACCCGAACATCGGCAACGAGCTGATGCAGAAGGTATACGACGATTTCGGGTTCGGTACTTTTCCTGGGCCGCAGGAATACATCGGCCAGCCCACCGGCGTTTCCAATAATCAATACACTTACGCGGAACTGACCAAGGACGGCGGGCCGCTCAGCGGCAACGGCGTTCCTGCGCAATACCGGATTCAACCGAGCGACAATGAGGCCACGCGGAAGGTGAAGGCCTACTCGGCCATTATCGACTACCAGATCGCCCGCCTGATGCCCAACGCGAAGCCGGCGCCGACCTTGGCGAATTACGCCTACTGGGAGAAGTACATCGACTACGTGTGCCGCTGGGTGACCATCCGTCCGCCAAGTGGCAATACGGGCGGGGGCGGCGGAGGTGGCGGAGGCGGCGGCGGCGGTAGCAGTGGCCCTGCACCGCCTCCGCGGCCGATGGGGCAATTCGCCCCAGGCGAAGTGCCGGCTTGGTTCGCGGCCTGGCAGCACACCATGCCGCGAGAGCACCGGCTGCACGTCATTACACCGGACCCGGCCTACCAATTGGCTATGGTGCCCGGCGCGTTGGAAAGCCTGCTTCTGCCCCAACTGTTGCTCGGCTCCCAGGGCACCCCGCCGACGAATCGCGGTACAATCCCGCCGGGGCAGAACCGCTCCCGGTTCATCACCCGGTTCAACAACCCGAACCGTAGTACCTATCCTAGCGCAGGGAACGCGAACGCCTACCGGAATATGCTGGGCTACCGCACGTACGTACAGTTCATGATGGATTACGGCCGCGACATCCCGGTCGTCGGCAACCAGTACGCACCCATTTCCATCCACAGCCCGTACTGCCCCTGGCACGCCGAGGCGACGCCCGGCGGCACATTCGAGTTCCCCCCCCGCTCGCAGCCCATGCACGCCGCGCGCCGGGCGATGATCGCGGCCATGCAGGTGGTCAAGGAACGCAATGCAACCATTCCCGACCACAACCAGCGCGACTGGGTATCGATCATCAGCTTCGACAGCTTGGCCAACGGCGGCCCTGTCATCGACCAACCCCTCACGGGCGACTACGACGCCGCCATGCTTGTTTGCACGCGTCTTCAGGCAGTGGGCGACATCGGCTACAGCACGGCCACGGAATCGGGGCTGATTGTCGCTCGCGAGCATCTGGCTCCCGAAAATGAAGGCGGTGCCGGGCGCCGGCAAACCAACAAGATTGTCGTCCTGCTGACCGACGGTGTGCCCAACCTCTATTCAAGCAATCCGGCGGAGATCGACCAATATATGGGCGAAAACGCCGACCCCGACTGGTACGCCAACGGGGCCTACTGGCTCGACGCGCCGCTAATGCAGGCTATGCAAATGCAGACCGGCCGTTGGCAACTGTTCCCGGTCGGCCTGGGCTTGGGGACCGACTACGGCTTCATGGACCGGATCGCGCGCATGGGGGGCACGGCGAACGACGACGGCGAAAGCCCCCGCGGCTCCGGAAACCCCGCCGAGTACGAACAACGCCTAACGGAAATCTTCGAAGAAATCATCACCAACCCGCAGGTTCGTCTGGTGCAGTGAGGAGAACCAGCGGTTGTGTTTCTTCCAACTCCCCGAACCACATGAGCAAACAGTTTAGAGCAAG
>SKZG01000344.1 GCA_007127495.1 Planctomycetales bacterium | reverse complement strand
TGCGCCAAGAGCACACGGATGCCGACGGCGGCCGTGCCGTATCGGGCGACCACCGCCTCCCCGGGTGCGACCTCGACCCCGGCCGGCTCGCCCAGATCCGAGGGAGCCAGCGTCACCTGCCGGCCGCCGAGCCATAGGCCCTGGTGCTCGCGGCGGAAGACGAAATGGCTTGCCAGGCCGGTCCGTTCCGGATGATCGAGGTCTTCGACGCGGTAGGCGGCCAGTCCGACGGCGTCGGGACCGCGCTGCGCGGCCGCCCAGAAACAGGAGAGGTGGAGCGCCTTCATGTGGCCGGCGCGGCCGGCCGCGGACCGCCGCGTGCCGTACGGGTCGTCGCGGCCGTCGGCAATGAAGTAGCAGCGGACCGTCGACCGATCGCCCGGCAGGTCGACAACCAACGGCACATCGTGGCTGCCGTAGTAGCTCGAGGCGGCGCTCAAGGTGATGTCGGGCAAGAGCAGGGCGGTGCGGACCTCGGTGAGACCTTCGCCCCATCGCTGCCGAACGCGCCGCGGCAAGCGTCCGGCCAATTCGCGGGCCGGCTCCGGAAGCGACCAATCGTCGCAGAGCGCGTCGGCATGGTGAATGCCCGGCCGGACCCGCATTTCGAGCCACCCGGCCAGCGCGAGCCGATCGTCGAGCCCTCCGATGCCGCGCAGGTAGTGATAGCTGCGACTGTGCGCCCCGCTGAGCCGCTCAGCCGGCGGCCACCAGTTCGCGCCGATGTCGGTCGCCATCAGTTCCAGGAGTGCCTCGGCTTGCCGGCGCGGCTCAGCCTGCCGGGCGCGGGCCACAATCCACCGGAGGCCGTCGAGGTTGACCGCGTAGTACGTCGGGCTCACATACTCGGTCACGCCGTACTTCCATGTCCACAAGCATAGGTCCTTCAGTCGCTGGTATCCCGCTTCAGCCACCGCAGGGTCATCAAGGATTTCCCCCAAGGCGATCAGGTTCGAGGCGTTCAAAATGGCGATGTTCGTATACCACGCGGGAACCCGATGCCGCAAACACCCCTGGGCACCCAGGGTCATGATGCGCTTCAGCGACGCCGCAACGCCGGGCTCGAGGTACGGGCCGTGTCGTACCCAGAGACGGGTGGCCGTTTGCATGACAAACTCGACCGAGTTCCGATCGGTCACCGTCCCGTCACGCCAGTACCACCAGAGGTTGCCGTAGTTCGGGCTGTCGGCATCGCGGTCCTGCATCCGTTCCACCAGTTGCACGAGCCGAGGCAAGCGGTCGGCATGAACGCCCGCCTCCGCCAGGGTGAGTGCATATGCCATGGCGCCGCGGGCAGACATGCTCTCGTGAGGCGGCTCCGGCTCGTAGCGACGCTCCCAACGCCAACCCTCGCGTTGCGCGGCATCGAGGAACAATGCTGCCGCCGACGGGCCATTGTGCCCCGCCGCGCCCGAAGACGCCGGGCAAGCCAAGAACAGTGGCGGCAATGCGAGAAGGGCGAATCGGAATGTTCCGTGCAACATAAATCGTCCTCAAACGGATTTCGGTTCCGCCCCGTCCTGGTCCGCACACCACTGTCGGCGCGTGTCGACGTCAACCGCGGTGAGCCAGCCGTCCCCGTACACCCATGTGTCAATGCAGACCAGGTACCCGAGGTCGAGTATCGCTACGGTGTCCTTCTGTGCCGTATGACCAACAAACGCCGTCTTGCCCGAAAGGTGTGGGCCGGGCTGCCGGCTGCGCAGCGACTCCCAAAGTAGTATGTCGTCCGGCTGCTCAGCAAGCGTCCGATCCTCCAGGTAGTTTGCGTGGACAAACAGGTGCCGAGGCGTTTCGAAAAATCGCAAGCAACTTCGCAGGAAATGGATGTGGCCCGCGGGCACGTGGTCCAAACAGCCGCCGTACGAGGCAAGCGTCGTGTCGCCGCCAAACTCCTGCCACTCGGGGAACAACTCGTTCCGACCCTCGCACACCTGAAGAAAGAGCTGGTCATGGTTGCCCAAAAGCGGCACCAAGTGGCAGCACCGGCCGAGCCCGATCAGCATGTCAAGCACCCCGCGGCTGTCCGGGCCTCGGTCCACGTAATCGCCCATCGTCACAATGGTATCGTCCGGCTGCGGCTCGATCGCCGCGAGAACCGCGCGTAACGCCGCTGAGTGGCCGTGAATATCGCCGACTGCAATGGTACGTGGAAACATGAATCCTCAACAACGGTTCTTCGCGGGCCCTTACAGATTAAAAGCAAAGGGCAGCGTTGTCAACCTGCGCAGGCGGTTTCCTGAACGACGCCCGTCGCCCTGGCCGTCGACCGCTCCCTTGACTCAACCGGCGCTCGTGCTAGACTCAGGCCTGGGAAACGTTGGATATTCCATTTCTAGGTGCAGGCAGCTTGATGGAGTAGGCACACGCCGTGTGCCGTCCCTGAAACAAAGGCTGCCTGCACGTAGAAACGGAAGAATCAAAACTTTGCATCCAGGAAGAGAATCATGAAAGTCAGTATTATCGGTGGCGGCGGACTGGTTGGCTCCTGTGCGGGCTTTGCTTTGCAGGCAGGTGGCTTGGTTCGCGAAATCGCCATGCTCGACGTCAACCGTGACGCGGCCGAGGGACAAGCCCTCGATCTGCTCCACGGTGCCGCCGTATCGGCCGACCAAACCATCCGTGCCGGCGGTTATGAGCAAGTCGCCGATAGCGACTGCGTATGCATTACTGCCGGCCTGCGACGCAAACCCGATGAAAGCCGGCTCGACCTGATCAATAGGAACGTGGACCTGTTTCTAGACATCTTGGGCGAAGTGACCCGGGCAGGGCTCAGGAAGGAAGCCACCGTGCTGGTCGTTTCCAACCCCGTCGACGTCCTTACCTATCTGGCTGCCGAGCGACTCGACTTGCCGGCTACGCAAGTCCTCGGACTCGGCACCCTGTTAGACACGATTCGCTTCCGAAGCCTTATCGCCGAGTATCTTCGCGCTCCGGCCACGCAAGTGTCGGCACTGATCCTGGGCGAGCACGGCGACAGCATGGTGCCCATCTGGTCCGGCGCGACCGTGGGCGGACTGCCTTTGGACAAATATCCCGGATGGAATCCCCATGCCGCCGCAGAACTGTTCACCCGCACGAAAGGCTCTGGAGCCGAGGTCATCAAGAAGAAGGGCGGCGCGGGCTTTGCCGTGGGGCTGGCCATTGCGGAAGTGATCCACGCCATGGTGCTGGACAGCCGGCGCGTGCTTCCCGTATCAACGGTCCAAAGCGGGTGCTACGATCTTCGCGACGTTGCACTCTCCGTGCCGACGCAAGTCGGCCGATTGGGTGCGACGGGACGGCATGCGGTCGAGTTGTGGCCCAAAGAGATCCAGGCGCTCAAGAACAGCGCGAACACGCTCCGGCAAACGCTCGATGACGTGTTGCGCAGCCGGTGAGCCCGCTCCCGCCGGTCGCCGATTTGTTAGCGGAGCGGCGCGAGCCGCCCGGTTTTCCGACGGTAATACCGGACGGCTTGCGCCGTACCGCTACGGTAATACCGGACGGCTCGCGCCGTGCCGCTGCGGTAATACCGGACGGCTCGCGCCGTACCGCTACAAAGACGGCGTGTAGCGTGCGTTCAGGTTTGCGGGCGCAGGCCGCGCTGGAGGGATTACACGTCCAACACGTAATCGCCACGGTACTCGGGCTTCACCAGCGCTTCCAGTTCTTCGGCACCCGTGGCCTTCAGGTTCTTAGCGTCCCAATCGACCTTCGGCCCGGCGCCCGGCTCGTGAGCCGCCCACACAGCCAGGTTGCCCAGCAGCACCGTCTCCGTGAGTGGCGAGGCGTAGTCCGGGAAGTTCGACATGGGCGCCTCCTCGCCGTTGCGGATCGCCTGGTATAACCGACGACGGGGTCGAGCAGCTTGCTGAATTAACCAATCTCACCGCGCTGAACTTGCGCCGGACCACCAATATGACCGATGCCGGAGTCGCACATCTCAAGCAGTTGCCCAAGCTGGAGCGGCTGGCGCTTCTGTACAACAACATTACCGACGAAGCGCTCCGGCACATTGCCGAAATCGAGCCGCTGCGGCTGCTGGACGTGCGAGGCTGCCAGCTCGTGGCCGACGCCGGGTTGGCGCATCTTACCGGCCTCGAAAATCTTGTGAGCCTCCAGCTTCGCAACCCCGTGACGGATGCCGGGCTGGAATACATCGCACAACTGAAAAGGCTGCGATCTCTTTCCCTGGAAGACGCCTCCGTGTTCGACACCGGATTGGCGAAATTGGAAGAACTTACCGACCTGACCGACCTTTCTCTGATGCGGGTTTACATTTCGGATGACGGATTGAAACACCTGGCGGGCATGACCAAGATGCGCAACCTGTCGCTCCGCGGTACGCCCGTAACCGGTAAGGGCGTTGCCCACCTTCGCAACATGACGGCCCTGCAACGTCTCGACCTTTCCGAAACACAAGCCGACGACCAGGCGCTGAAAATCATTGGCGAAAGCTTCCCCGATTTATGGCGGCTTCACCTGTGGAATACCGCCGTCACGGATGCAGGGCTCCAGCATTTGACGCAGCTCCGTTCACTCCGCTGGATGAGCCTGGAGAACACCGACATCACCGACGCCGGCCTGGCGCACCTAGGACGAATCCAATCCCTGGAGGAATTGGACCTACGGCAAACCCGCATTTCCGATGCCGGCTTGCCGCACCTGGAAGCGCTTGAGAACCTCAAGCGGCTGGACGTGTCGCTGACAGACGTGAGTGCGGAAGCGGTCGAGCAACTCCAAACCGCCCTGCCCGATTGCGCGATTACCCGATGACCGTGCCCGTCGCGCGGGCGCGGCAGCCCGCGCCGCGGAGGCTGTTGCCGCAGCGCGAATCTACCGCGAGGGCCAGCATTTCCCAAGGGGCCATGGCCCCTTGCAACGTGAACGGCGGCAATTACAATAGATTGAGAATCAGGGCTCTTCCGTTTCTAGGTGAATGTTGCAAGCCCCCCTAACCCCACCCCCTCGAGGAGAAGACCATGCTCCACGCCCCCAAGTCGCTCGATTCAGCCGGCAGTTCCCGGCGCAATTTTTTGAAGGCCACAACCCTTGCAGCGACGGTCGGCAGCCTGCCGATCGCGCGCAGCGCCCATGCCGCCGGTGACGATGTTCTGAAGGTGGGCCTGGTCGGTTGTGGCGGCCGCGGCAGCGGTGCTGCCGTGAATGCCCTCGCCGCCGACCCCCGCGTCAAGATCACCGCTTTGGGCGACGCTTTCGAAGGCCGGGTGCGGAACTCGCTCTCGGCGCTCTCGAAGCGGGACGCTCAGCGCGTGGATGTGCCCGAGGACCGCTGCTTCGTCGGATTCGACGCTTACCAAAAGGTCATTGACAGCGACGTGGACGTGGTCCTGCTAGCCACGCCGCCACACTTCCGGCCGCTGCAACTGAAGGCTTGCATCGACGCCGGCAAACACGTCTTTTGCGAGAAGCCCATGGCCGTCGATGCGCCGGGCGTACGCAGTATTATGGCCAGTGCGGAGGCCGCTGACCGGAAAGGACTGAATATCGTCTCGGGCTTCTGCTGGCGCTACCACCCGGCCGTCCAGGCTACGATGCAGCAGGTGCTCGACGGCGCCATCGGCGACGTCGTGAGCATCCAGGAAACGTATCTCGCCGGCACCCTGTGGCACCGCGGCCACCAGCCCGACGATACCGAAATGACCTATCAGATGCGCAACTGGCTGTACTTCGACTGGCTTTCCGGCGACTTCAACACGGAGCAGCACGTTCACAGCCTCGACAAGGCGTCTTGGGCCATGGGTGATAAACCGCCGGTACGCGCCTGGGGGCTGGGCGGCCGCCAGGTGCGCACCGAGATGCCGAAGTGGGGCAATATTTACGACCACCACGCCGTCGTCTACGAGTATGAAAACGGCTGCCACGTACACGCCTATTGCCGCCAGCAGGCGGGTACCTACCGCGACGTGTCCGACCTGTTCTTCGGAACGAAGGGGCGGGCCGACATCCTCGGCCACCGAATCACCGGGGAAACCGATTGGCGGTACAGGGGGCCGGGCGGCAATATGTACGAACTCGAGCACGTCGCCCTGTTCAAGGCCATCCGCGACGGCAACCGCGTCAACGACGGCCATTACATGGCGACAAGCACCATGCTCGGGATCCTTGGCCGCATGGTCGATTACACCGGCCAGGCGGTCACTTGGGACCAAGCGCTGAACTCCGAGTTGCTGCTCGCCCCGAAAGAATACGCCTGGGATGCTCAGCCGCCGGTCATGCCCGACGCCGACGGCAACTATCCCATCGCCACGCCGGGCATCACGCCGTTCGTCTGACCCAAACACCGATACGCGAGGAACCTCTGATGAATACGAGCATGAGTCGGCGTCGTTTTCTTGCCGCGTCGGCGGCAGCCGCCGCGGCCGGCCTCGGAATGCTTTCAACTGCCGCAGTGCAGGGCGCCGAGTGGAAGACCAAGCTGAAGAAGGCGCTGATCGGCCTCCCGACCGAGAAGACCTTGACTGCGTGGAAAGAAGCAGGCTTCGACGGGATGGAAGCCCAGCACAGCGACGTCTCGCCGGAGCGCGGGGAGAACATCCGCCAAATGGCCGAGCGGATTGGTGTGCGCATCCATTCGACCTTGTACGGCTGGGCGAACTTCAACCAGTCCGAAGCGTTCAAGCGCGAAGTGGAAAGCGTGGCCAAGGGCTTGGAGTCGGCCGGGAACCTCGGGGCGACCGCCATGCTGCTGGTTCCTTGCCGCATAGGGGGAATGGCTATGCCGCAGCCCTGGGAGTTTGACATCGACTTCGACCCGTCGACCGGGCACCTGACCCGGGTGGCCCAGGGCGACAATACCCCGTACCGCCAGTACATCGACGCCCACAACGAGGCCACCGACGCCACGCACAAGGCCGTCGAGAAACTGATTCCCGCGGCGGAGAAAGCCGGGGTCGTGATTGCGCTGGAAAACGTGTGGAACAACCTGTGGGTGAAGCCGGCGGTGTTCAAGCACCTCGTCGCATCGTTTGACAGCCCGTGGGTGCAAGCGTATTTCGACATCGGTAACCATGTCCGCTACGCTCCGCCCGAGGAGTGGATTCAAACGCTTGGCACCCTGATCGTCCGCTGCCACGTCAAGGATTTCCTGCTGAACCCGGACGGCCGCGGCGGCAAGTTCGTCGATATTCGCGAGGGGAGTGTCAATTGGCCCACGGTTCGGCAGGAACTGGACCGGCTCGGGTTGGACGAGGTGTGGATGACCATCGAGGGAAGCGGCGGCCTGTCGCTCGAGGAGCGCAGCAAGCGGCTCGATCGGATCATCGCCGGGACGTGAGTGCTCTGGGGGTCAGAGCGCCCTTTTGCGCCCACGCGCGCCGTGGCCCGCGTTGCGCCCGTGTAGGGTGGTTTCGGCTGCCGTTACCGGCCGCACGGCGTCGCGTGTAGCCGGCCGTTCATCGTTGTTGGTTGCTGGCCCGCCTGTCGGCAGGTAAACTGGGGAAACCGGTGCCCGAACGAGTTCTCACACTGATGCGCGATCGAGGTGAATCATGATTTCCGCAAACGTTCGCTGTTTTGCCATCCGTTTTGTGCTGTGCCTGCTGGCCGCATGCGTACTCGGAAGCCCGCAACGTGCCGTTACGGCTTTTGGCCGGGAGGGGCGCCCGATTACCGAGAACGGCACGCGCGCCGGCCTGACCGTTTGGATCGGGGGCGACGAGGCACCCACGAAGTGGGCCGGGCAGCTCGCTGACCTGCACGCGAAGGACGGCCGGCTCGTGCTCGGCCTGCATGCCGACGCTGCGGTCGTCGACCGAACGCGCGAGGAACTGGCCCGCCTCGGCCGCTACGGACAGGTGTCGGTCGACCGGCTGCCGGCGAAATCGGCCGGGCTGCCGCTCATTGCCGAGTCGGTCAATCTGCTTGTCGTCGCGGTGCCGACGGAGGTCGACGACGCGGAAATCGACCGGGTTCTCGCCCCGTTGGGAACCGCGATGATTCTCGAGGGCGGCGCGTGGCGGACGATCGCCAAGCCGTGGCCGGACGACCTCGGCCAGTGGACGCACTACCTGGGCGATGCGACGAACAACGCGGTGGCCCGAGACCGGCGAATCGCCCCGCCGCGGCACTTGCAGTTCCAAACCGGCCCGCGGTGGAGCCGGCACCACGA
>SKZG01000234.1 GCA_007127495.1 Planctomycetales bacterium | reverse complement strand
GTCTAGCCGACGGACAGGAATGTCCATCCTACCAAGAGGAGTCGTACCATGCCGAAATTTGCCGTCATCCTGCCCGCTGCGGGCAAGAGCCGCCGTTTCAAGGATGCGCATTACCGGAAGCCGTTCGCACCGCTGGCCGGCAGGGCCGTGTGGCTGCACTCGGCCGAGCGATTCCTCAACCGCAACGACGTGGTGCAGCTTATCCTGGTCATCTCGGCCGAGGACCGCGACGACTTCTTTTTCAAGTTCGGCTCGAACGTGGCCATCCTGGGGATCGACGTGGTCGACGGGGGGCGGGAGCGGGCCGACTCGATCGAGGCCGCACTGAAGAAGCTGAAGCCGGAGGCTGAGTTCGTATGCATCCACGATGCCGCCCGACCCTGCCTCGCCGACGCATGGATCGACCGCATCTTCGAAGCCGCCGAGAAGACCGGCGCGGCCATTTTCGCCGTCCCGGTGGCGGGAACGCTCAAACGGGTGGCCGAAAACCACCACATTACCGAAACCGTATCGCGGGAGGGCCTTTGGGAGGCCCAAACCCCGCAGGTGTTCCGCCGCGAGTTGATCGAGCAGGCGTACGCCCGCCGCGGCGGCTTCAATGCCACCGACGACGCGCAGCTCGTCGAGCGCCTGGGCAAGCCGGTTACTGTGGTGGCCGGCTCGCCGGTAAACCTGAAGATCACGACCAAAGAGGACCAGCGCCTGGCGGAACAGGCCCTGAAGGCCCTGCCCAAGCCCAAGCTCGCCGGGCCCATCCACCCGTTCGCTGACGATGATTTGTGGCGGTAAGGAACCATGCACGACGTTATTGCTGAACTCCGCTGGCGGGGTCTGATCCACCAGTCGACCGACGACGCCGGGTTGCCTGCCTGGCTGGTGGAAAAGCCGCGCAGCGTGTACGCCGGCTTCGATCCCACCGCCGACAGCCTCCACGTAGGCCACCTGATGGCCCTGATGATCCTGCGCCGGTTTCAGCAGGCGGGGCACCGGCCCATCGCCCTGGTGGGCGGGGCTACCGGCATGATCGGCGATCCCAGCGGCAAGAGCGAAGAACGCAACCTGCTTTCCGTCGATCAGCTTCGAGCGAACGTTGCCGGCATGGAGCCACAACTCCGCCGGTTCCTGAACTTCGATGCCGGGCCCGGCGCGGCGGTGCTGGTGAATAATTTCGACTGGATGGGCCGGTTCGGGTACCTCGAGTTCCTACGCGACGTTGGCAAGCATTTTCCCGTCAACGTCATGCTGGCAAAAGACTCTGTGCGCAGTCGTCTGGAACGCACCGATGCCGGCCTCAGCTACACCGAGTTCAGCTACATGCTGCTCCAGGCGTACGACTTCGTGCATCTGTTCAATGAATACGCCTGCGAGGTGCAGGTGGGCGGCAGCGACCAGTGGGGCAACATCACGGCCGGAATCGACCTTGCCCGGCGGCTGCGCGGCGTGCAACTTTACGGCATGACCTGCCCCCTGCTGACCAGGAGTGACGGGCAAAAAATGGGCAAGAGTGAGTCGGGAGCGCTGTGGCTCGACCCCGAAAAAACCAGCCCGTACCAGTTCTACCAGTACTGGATCAACCTCGACGACGCCGACGTGGCCACCTGCCTGCGGTTCTTTACCGACCTTGGACAGGATACGATTGACCGCGTGCTGGCGGAGCACGAGGCCGACCGCGGGCGGCGCACTGCGCAGCGTTGCCTGGCCGCCGAACTGACCCGCCTGGTACACGGCCCAGACGGCTTGACCATTGCCGAACGCGCGACGCAGATCTTCTTCGGGGCCGAGATTGGCGAGCTTCCCGAAGCGCAGCTTCAGGGCATTTTCGCCGACGTGCCCAGCCGCGAACTGCCGCGCGAGAAGCTCCAGGGCAACGGCCTGCCCATGGCCGACGCCCTCGTCGCGGCCGGGCTGGCCAAGAGCAAGGGCGAGGCCCGCCGCACGATCACCCACGGCGGCGCCTACGTGAACAACCGCCGCGCCGGCGAACTCGACCGATGCCTGACCCTCGATGACCTCGTGGGTGAAAGCACGATCGTGCTGCGCAGCGGCAAGAAGAAATACGGGCTATTGCGTTTTGTGTAACCACCGTGCGAAAACGAATCCGCCTTATCGCGTACCTCCTCCTTGCCGCGCTGGCCACGATGGCGCTGGCGCTGTTCGGCGCCTACCAGGCGCTGGTGGCCGTGCCCGCCGAATACCATGCCGTCGTTGAAACCGAGCCCAAGGCAATGCGACAGGCAAGCGACGAGTTGCTTCGACAGGCCACGGCCCTGGCCAGCGACATCCGTCAACAGCGCGACTGGGAGGCATGGTTCACCGAGACGCAAATCAATGGCTGGCTGGCGGTCGACTTGGCCGAAAACCACGCGGATGCGATGCCCGACGATATGAGCGACCCCCGTGTGGCGATCGGGGCGCGGGGTATTTCGCTGTTCTGCCGCGTACGCCGCGGAGCGACGGAAATCGTGTTCACCCTGACGGTTGAGCCGTACCTGGACGAACCGAACGTCCTCGGGCTCCGTTTCCGCAAGGCGCGCGCCGGCCTGCTCCCGTTCCCCATGGGAACGATCGTGGAATACGTTGGCAAAGCCGCGCGCGACCTGGAGTTGCAGGTCACCTGGCGCCAGGCCGACGGCGACCCGGTGGCTCTGATAACCATTCCCGCAATGCTCGATGACGAGGGCCGCACCCTGCGAGTCGATCGCATCGAAGTGGGCGAAGGCGAACTGTATGTCGCCGGTGGCGGAAACAACCGCTGACCAATGCGAAATCGCAAACCGTCACCGGCGACCATCCCCTTCGGCCAATAAAGGCATTCACTGGCAAAGGGCTATGGTCCGACGTCCTCGATCTCGACCATGCCGTGCGTAACGAGCACTCCGTCTTCGAAATACGACTCGCTGGTAAACGTGCGCAGCGTCTGGAGTACTTCGAGGAACGTGTCGACCTGCTGCCGGACGGCGGCCACCTCGCCGCCGGCGGGTTGGTCGGCGGCTGCGTGGTCGAAGGCAAGACCGATCCACGGCTTCACGGCCTCGACGAGCCCGGCGACGTCAAATACGACGGTCATGGCCCGCGGCCGAGCTGCGTCAGCCAAAACGCCGCCGCTGGTGAGCGGCTGCTGCCGGAGCAGGCGCAGCGTGTGGTCGTGCGAGAGCGATAGGGCGGCCACCCCCGCACCCAGGCCGGCGTTGGGGACGATTTGCTTGTCGAGCCCCCACTCCACCGGCAAGGCATAGCTGTACAACTTCGCCCCTGGGTGGGGCTCGATGCGCGGATCGGGAATGTGGACCTCGGCCGGGATGTCGACACCCTCGATCGTCCGCAGGCCGTCCAGCAAGCCCCGCGCAACGGCCATATATTCCCGCATGGACTTGCACAACAGGTCGGCATCGCTGACGCCCACCACCAGGGCAGGCTCCAGCATGGGCAACGGAGTGCGAGTGGCCGGAAGCACCTCGAGGAACCGATCGCTATGAAGGCGGCGGTCGATGACCAGGGCGAGCTGGCCGTCCGCCAGGGCTGGCAGCAACATGTCCCGCGTGGCAACGTCGGCCCGCCGGAACAACGGGCGTGCCATATCGAACGCCTGCTGGAGCTTCTCTCGCTCGTCTTCCGGCATTCTGGGCACAGCCAGCCTCTCAGCGTGGTCGAATGCCCGCGCCGCCCACTTGGCCAGGAACGCGTACTGTTGCGCGGAACTTGTTTCTCGAACGGCTATGGCGAACACAGGGCTTCCGCCTATGTGCCCAAGCAGCCCCAGCGGCTTCGTGCCGTCCAAATCAACTCGCACCGTCCATTGGTGCTGATACGACTCGATCCCCCGATCGGTCAGAAAACTAACGGATGCCATGGCGCCCGGCTCCGGCACGAAGCGCTTCATTTCCTCGGCCATCGCTCGGGCATCTTGGCGAATTTCCTGCTCTTGCACCGAGTCGAGTCCCGCAAGCGGAAGGAGCTGTTCGACCGCTTCCAGGGTATCGTCGATCTGCTGGGCGACGTCGCCAAGGGCCCTGGCCATGGCGGCGCTAAGATAGCTGATCGACGTGATCCGCCGGTCGGCGAATTGCGACAAGGATTTCAGTTCATCGCGCACGAGCAGCGACGGGCCTTCGCCGAGCCGGGCTAGCACGTCGGTGGACGGCCCGATCGAAAGCAGTACGTACTCGCCCCGAACTCCCAGGGCCACGACCACTTCGAGCGACTTGACCGCGTCGAGGACCTTCCGTGCCTCGCCTCGCTCCGTCTCAAGCTGCTCGAAACGCTCCATCGGCAACTCGTCCCAGGGTAAGTCGCGCAGGGGCGCCGTGAGCGTCAAATACTCGGTGCCCGCCACTTCCTTGCGGCCGATTTCGACGTTCTGCACGGCCTGCGGCCGATCGCGGGTCGCCTCGCGCAGGAGCGTTTCCAGTCGGTCCCTTTGCGCCACGGCGTACTCGGTGTTTTTGATCTTGAATCCCACCACGAGTTCCGGCACGCGGATCAGATCGATGTTTTCAGCTAGGACTGCCAGCAGGAGCATGGCTTGTAGCTCGTTCTCGTCAAACGGCTCCGCTGCGCCGCTAAGCTGCAAAACCATGGGCCCGTACCGCATGGCGCTGGCCACCTGCTGAACCAGCGCGATACTTCCGACCAGGCTTTCATCGCCGTAGACGAACACCTCGTCGGAAACCAGCTCAGCAGCCAAGTCGATGAGCTTCCGCTGTTCGGGGTCTCTCAAAGCGGCGTTGATCCGGCCCGGTATGCTTTCGGAGTCCAACGCCTGTAGGTTGTAAAGCGCCAAGCCCATCTGCACGTAGGGCATGGCTTTCAGCCTGGCCCAGGCGTTACTTCCGAGGAGCGACTCAACCTGCTCGCGATTGCGCATCATCGAGCTGTAGAAGGCGGCATCGGCAGGAACCATCCGTGCCGCCGTCTCCAGCCCCGCGAAAGGATCGGCCGCCGCGGCCGCCCCGCTTCGGGCGCCAACCGCCAGGCACACTGCAACAAAGGTCCACTGAATGAACCTGCTCGGGAATACATCACGGCACTGCATGGATCAGTCTCCTCTTGCCCAACGGATGACAGGTTACCTACGCCACGATACGCAAGCGTACCAGCGCCCCGGCCCCGTGACAAGAGGGGGGGGCCTTGCCCAGAAAACGCATTGCGCGGTATAGGCTTCCAGGTAAGTTGCGAAAAGGGCAGGGCTGCAAGCCTATCCCCCCTCTCGGCGCAAGCCCCTACCAGAATATGATGTAGAGAACAATCGTCATGGCGATAATGGCCAGGCCGTAGACGTATGCCAGGGGATGGCCGGTCGTGTCGATGTTCGATTGCGGGTAGGTGACCGGCGTTCGTAGCGGACGGAGCCGAGTCGCCACGAGCATCAGCGCCACCAGGATCAGGAAGATAATGCCCATGTGGTGCAGGAAGGCCATGGTGCTGTAGCCGAACATCAGGGCGGTGAACCGGTCGGCGGCCTGGCCGGTGGTGGCGTGGACGACCTGCCAACCGCCTTCGGCCGTTTCGCTCCACTCATAATGCGCGCGGAGGACCCAGCCGGGAATGCGGCTGAGCGCATAGAGCACGGGGCTGAGCAGCAGGGCGGCCTTGGCGGCTATCGGCGGGGTGCGGCGGAAGATCAGCCCGACCAGAAACGCGGCCACGATACCCGGCGTAATGAACCCCCAAATCTCTTGGATGTAGTGGAACACGCCCTCGAACCGGCTGATGACCGGCGCCCACAGGCAAGCGAGCACCACGATGACGCCGGTGACCACGCGGCCGACGAGCACTTGGCGCCGCGGTGCGGCGGCGGGGTCGAAGTGCTTGCCGTAGAGGTCGACGGTGAAGATGGTCGCCGCCGAGTTCAGCCCCGAGTTGAACGAACTCATGACCGCGCCGGCCAGGGCGGCCAGCATGATGCCGCGCAGGTACGGAGGCATGACCTGGCGGATCATGTACGGGTAGGCGATCTCGCCCCCGCGGTCCAGGTCGCCGGCGGTCTGGGCCAGGATGCTGTCACCGAACAGATCGAAGGCCATGATGCCGGGCATGACGATGATGAAGGGGATGGCCAGTTTGAACAGGCAGGCGAGGAAGATGCCCTTCTGCCCCTCGGCCAGCGACTTGGCCCCAAGTGTGCGCTGGGTGATGAACTGGTTCAGGCCCCAATAGAAGAGGTTGGGAATCCACAGGCCGCCGAAGAACACGGCGAGCCAAGGGACGGCGGGGTCGTTCCAGGGGAGCACGGTGTGGAGGCGGGCCTCGTTGTCCCGCGTGAAAGTCGCCCAGCCTTCGAGCGCGCTCCCGCCGGCCACCCCGCCCCCTTCGAGCAGCGAGCCGCCACCGGTCAGCCGCAGCCCGAAGTACAATACCAGCCCACCGCCGAACAGCAGGGCGGCGCCCTGCAGTAGGTCGGACCAGACTACCGCCTTCAGTCCGCCGTAGACGGTGTACGCTCCGGCGACAATGCCGATGAACCAGATTCCGGCGATGGTGGCCCAGTGCATGGCGGCCTCGGGTTCGAGGTCGAACCGGCCGGCGAGGTAGTCGGGAAACCCGAACACGCCGTTGAGCCCCTGCGCCCCGCTGTAAAGCACCGTGGCCAGGAACACGACGATATACGCCGCCATCAGGTACAGGGCCATGATGGAGCGGGTGGTGGCATCGAAGCGGTATTCGAGAAACTCGGGCATCGTGTAGATACCCACCTTGAGGAACTTCGGCAGCAGCCACCAGGCCACGATGACAAGTGTGATTGCCGACATCCATTCGTAGCTGGCAATGGCCAGGCCCACGCGGCCGAAGGCCGTACCGGCCATGCCCACGAAGTGCTCGGTCGAAATGTTCGACGCGATCAGCGAGAAGCCGATGAGCCACCAGGTGAGCTTCCGTCCGGCCAGGAAGTAGTCCTCGCCGGTCTGTTCGCGGCGCGAGGCGTACAGCGAAACCGCCACCACGACGGCGAGGAACACGAGAAACGAGGTGACGTCGATCCAATTCAGGTCCATGGTCTTGGGGTCCCTTGCAGAATTGTTCTCGGGGTAGTCAGGTACGGACCGGGGCGTTGCCCCGAAGCCGTAATTCTAGCAATCATGTCGTGGCGTGTCAATCATCCGGGGCAGCTCGCATGCGGCCTTCGCTGGGGCTTGGGGTGGCGACTGCACCACATCGATCATCGCCAGGAAGAGCCGGCGCCTTCCTTGCCCCGGCGCACGCCGGCAGCCTCCGGCTCGACTTTCAGATACACGGAATGCCGTTCGGTGCCGAACTCGAAAAATGGCTTCAAATCCAGGCCGTTCGTGCGGAAGCGTAACGTGCCGGGGTCGCCCTCGATCGACGCCCCGGGGTCTTTCGCATCCAGGGTTACCCGGCGCCAGTCGGGCAGGGCGGCCTCTTCCTCGACGGCCAGCAGCACCGGCCCGTAGAAGAGGCTGGCCAAATCGGGACGATCCATCACCCGCTCCAGGCGAAACGTGAACGGAAAACGCAACTCGACCGTATCGCCGTCCGCCCAGTTCCGGTCCAACGCCAGGTAGCTTTCCGGCTCCGCTTCGAGGGGCTGTTCTTCGCCATTGACGGCTACCCGAACGTCGCCGTCCACCCAGCCCGGAATGCGCACATGCAGCGCGAAACGGCCTGCGCCTTCGATGGTCAGGCGGGTGGTATCCCCATAGGGATACCGCGTACGCTGCCGCACGGTTACATCGTGTTCCTGCCAGGTAAGCGTCGAGGGGACGTAAAGGTTCACGTACAGCGCCGAGTGGTCGCGGCTGCGGAAGTAGATGGAATCGTGCAGCTTCGTGTTGCTGTCCAACGCCGTCCCGTTGCAGCAGGTGAAACCGGTCATGTCGGGGTTGCCGAAGTGCTTCCGGGCGCCCGGATTCAGCGGAACGTGGTACGTGTTGCCCGCACTGTCCGGCGCCACCGACGCCAGAATGTGGTTGTAGAGCGCTTGCTCGTAATAGTCCATGTACCGGCCGTGGGCGTGGTAGGCGAACAGGTCGCGGGTGAGCTTCAGCAGATTGTAGGTGGCGCAGGTTTCGTTCTGGCCGCCCTCGGAAAAGCCCTTGGCGAACAGGTGGTCGGGTTCGGCCGTGTAGCATTCCGCGTTGTTGGGAACCCGCGCGCCGGCCACCCCGCCGATGCTGTACGTGTAGCTGTGATAGGAGAGGTTCCAGAAGTTCTCGGCGATCCGGTAGTAGCCGGGCTCG
>SKZG01000438.1 GCA_007127495.1 Planctomycetales bacterium | reverse complement strand
CGAAGGCGATCGAGCCCATGTCGACAATCGAAAACAGCCGGCCGCCCGAGGAAACCATCGCGCTCAGGCTGGCCAAGTGGTCGTGGCTGCGCGAGAAGCGGGGCTCGCCGATCCACTGGATGTGGCGTGGCGGCCCGACCACCCGGTCGTCGGTCACCGCGTTGTTGTCGGGCCCGTGCAGGTAGTGGGTCCACTGGCCGATATCGTCGGGCCACGGCTTGACCATGGCGGTCCACGCGTCGCCCTCGCGCACGCACAGCACCCCGCCCGGGCACAGCACGCGCATCACTTCCGAAAGGTCCACCCGTCCCAGGTCCTCGGCGACGACCAGGTTCACCAGGTTGTCAACGTAGGGCAGGTTCCGGCCGTCGAACCGTGCGGCCGAAACGCCCCCGCCAAGCCCCAGCGACCGGATATGGGCCCGCGCCCGCGCGACGTTGCTCGGGTTGGTATCCAGCCCCTGCACGACCCAGCCGTCGCCTGCCCTCAGCGCGGCGGTCAGCCGCCCGTCGCCGCAGTGCAGGTGAACGACGAGCCCACCTTTCACGCCGGCCGCCGCGAGAATCTTCTCGGCCGGCTGCCCCGCTTCCAACGATGCGGTTGCCGACGGGAGAAGCAGAGCCACAAGTACAGCGCGTGTTTTCACCGTTACCTCCGCAGTCGGATTGTGGCAGGCATGCACCGATTGCCGCCCGCAATGCCCCTCTTGTGCTGAGGCGAAACGCCAGCAGCGCTGCGAGTATAGCAAACGGCGGCGGCGACGTCAAACGTATCACAGAACAACTGATCGGGTCGATGGCCCCGCCGCCCCCTTGGCCCCGCTGCCAGTTGATGAACTTCGTGCCTGTGACCGACAGGGGACCTTGCTCGGTGTGCCATTTGCGGCGGTCGCGGCAGTCGCGCTTTGCACGGAGGTTCTGGAGTCGAGTTTTGGATTGTACAAGCAACTTGAGCGTCAACATTCGAAGAGCGGGTTCACGAGTCTGCTGGCATGCTTGCCAGCGTTGCTGAAACCAACGACGCCGGAGCGAGTCAAGGCAGCCTTCGCTCGCACGTCAGCGAACGACGTCAAGCAGTGGGTGCAGGAACACTTTCCCGCCACGGTGACGTCACGACGTCGCGCAGCCTACGCCGAACACCGATCCGCACTCAAACTCGCAACAGTTTAAGAAACTTACCAGGCCAGTCCAGGTCTGGTGTGAACATACCTCGACGGTTTCCGGCCCGTCCAACACTGCGGCGCCGATGCCCAGTTCCTGCCCGCGGGCAACCGCCGAGAAACTGCCGACGGGTCGTGCGTTGTGCCATGTGAGCACCTCTCTTTCCGGGACGGCACACGGCGAGTGCCTATCTACATTGGCGCGGCCTGCACTTACAAACGGAACGCTGGGCGCGCAATCAACGCTTGCGGCGATGTACGACCTGGGCGCGCCCCATGGTCATATACCGGTAGTATAGTCAGGCTCCCTGGGCCCGTTAATCGCCTCGTAGGACGAAAAGGCTCGATTTCCATGGAAAGCACGATTTTCCCACCGTGATGGTCGGCGGCGCCGAGCGAGAACGCCGCGCCCCGAACGCCCGAATAGGCGAACCGGGGTAGGACCTCGACTTTCTGTCCACCAAACGCGACAGTCTGACGGCCGCGGCTTGGTAAGATGGTGGCGATGTTGCGACGGTCTCGCAGCCCATCCGGCCAGGCAGGAGTCGCTGAGACGGGTGACAGCGAATTTCACTGACTACCTGATGCACCGTCGCCGGATTGCGGTGTCACCGCGAACCGTTCACGCGGCGTATGCGAAGGGGACAGTCCCCGTGAACGGTTACGTTCACCGCCGCTCCCGACGCAGTTCCATACAAGCCACTCGTGCCGTTTCCCCGCCAGCCAGAGCCGGAAACGTCGGGTTTGGCACGCTGCTTGCAGTACAAGCTTTCAGAAAGACGACAGTTTACAGACCGGTGCGGCGCTCGTGTGCTTCCCGTGAGCACGCGGGACGACGAGCTTGACCGAACCGGTTGCATTTCCAAGGGCACATTTCATGTGGAGGTACCTACCATGTTGTACTGGGCATTGCTGTTTTTCATCGTGGCGATTGTAGCAGCCGTTTTCGGTTTCGGCGGAATTGCCGCCGGGGCGTCGACAATCGCGCAGGTTCTGTTTTTCATCTTTCTGGTGCTGTTTATTGTCAGCCTGATTGCCGGAGGGATGCGCCGGTCGAATGTGTGACGAGTGGCGTCACACCCCTGTTCGCAGGGCGCGACCACAACCAGCAGGCGACCGCGCCCGCTGTTTAATCGGCTCGGTGACCGCTCTCCGGAACGGTGACCGAGTCGTATATCTCCAGTGGGGTCGCCGCCAGCTCCAAACGAGGATCAGGTGCGTCAGGCTGCCGAGTGTGCCGTAGTGCCAAGGAACGTCGGGTTTTCGCACCTTTCCCGGCAGGAGGCAACGTTCGACGACGCATGCCGGATCGGTGACACGTCAGTAGCAGGCGGTGGCTCCGGCAGTATGTCAGAGCCTGTCCGAAACGGGGACTGGCTCCCGTATGTTGTGGCCCGTGCCTAACGCAGCTACAAAATGCAGGATGCCTGTCCCCCCTTTTCGGACTAGCTCTCAGTCCGTCGAAAGCGTGTGGGCCGGGCGGAGCGATTGGCTGCCCACCCGCGTCAGCTTCGGCCAGAACGCCTCCCTAGAACCAGTCAGGTCCGACCTTCTACGCGCGCCTTTCTGCCCGGCTGGAATCGTCGGTGCGGGTCGCGCACGGTTCAGCCTGGGTTAGGAGCGATTCGACTCGCTGGATGGCTGTCTGGATCGGTGCATCTTCCGCCCAACTGCCCTGGCTCATTCGAGCGCACAGTTCGTGAAGGCGGGCGCGAGCGGCGGCAAGGTCGCCCGACGGCGCTTCGCGATAATGCGATAGCGCCTCCCTGAATGACCGGAAGGCGGCTTCGCCGGCAGCCGCCACCGGCGGCGCCAGGAGCACACCCCACCAGCCTAGCAGAATGATGAGCGATACCGCCGTCACAAGGATCCAGAGGGAATGGACGTGCGTTCTCTGAAGAATGCGCGGACGCAGGAACGTGATGAGCAACGCATGGACCACGAGCACCATACCGCTGCCGATAATTCCCTGCGCGATTGCTGCTACGGGCGTGAGCGTCAGCGAGTTGATACCGACGGCCACCCATACGGAAAGCAACACCATTGCCACACCCAGCCACGGAACAAACCAGGCGGCCAGGGTGATCAGTGCAATCGCCGTCGCAAAGGGAAATCCGAGGGCGCCGAGCGCGAATCCGATCGTCGTTGCGGCCAGGAGGCCCAGCAATAGTTCACGACGGACATACGCGCCGACCTCCGACTCGACCTCTTGCCAGGCATGAAACGTTTGTCGGCGTCGCCAGCCAGAGAGGAGCGACAGCCACAGACGCCGGAACCGATCTCCGTCGGCGCTCCAGTACCCTGCCAGGAAGAGCACGAAGAGCACGTTAATGGTAGCGCGAGAGAATGCCCCCCCCCAACCCAGCGCCCCGTCGAAGAGCGCCACGGTATGGTCGCCGGGCTCATCCGCAAAGGTGCCGTCCATCCGTGCGATCCGGTCGGCGGCGAACTGTAGGAGCGTGGTGCCGTCCGCCCATCGTTTGGGAAGTTCCTGGTGCAGTTTCGCCAGTTGACGAACCGCCTGCTCCATGTCCGCCGCGACCCGAGGGACGACATAGTATCCCGCCATGGCTGGAATAACCAGCAGTCCGAGGTACATCGCGAAGATCGCGGGAACTCGGACGAGCCGGCGCGAGGGCAGTCTGGTTTGAAGGGGGCGCATCGCCCAGGAGAGCACGATCGCCATGACCAACAGGGCCACAGCGCTCCGAAAGGCCCACAAGACGGCGAGCACGACCAAGGTCATTCCCGCCAACACCGCAACGCGTGCCGCCTGGACCGGCGTCGGATGCGTCCTGTCGAGTTCACTGGAGGTATGATTGGTCGCCGACGTCTCCGCCGATAGCTTGCGAACACACTCCAGCACGTCATCCACTACAAGTTCCGATTGCATAAGGACTTCATCGGATGAGATCGCACCGTCGCCGTCGTCGTTGCCGGCCGGCTGTTCAATGGCAAGCGCTCGCAAGTCGTACAACAGTTCTTGCCCCCGGTAACGAAGGACCGCCACAGGGCCGCGGTCGTCTTGCAACTCCGACTCGGGCGGGGGCCCGCGTCGAAACACAAGCCGGTTCAAGAGCGTTTGAACCACCGCGGCCGACGGAATCGCCAACACGCCGCCAATCGGTCCCAGCAGGGCAACCATGGCGGCAATCGCCCCGATGCTCACGATCGGATGCACGCCGACCGACCGATTCATGATGCTCGGAACCAAAAGGTACGACTCGATCTGGGCGATGACGATGTTGGCAACGATCACCCACACAACCGTTTGCCATCCCTGCGAGGCGCCCACGATGACGGCCGGCACGGTAGCGACGATCGGCCCGAGGATGGGTACGGCCTCGAGCATGCCTGCCACGACGGCCAAGAGGGCAGGGAACGGCACGCCGATGGCCAGATAGGCCACGTAGGCCATGGCGCCGACGGCGACGCACAAGACGAGTTGGCCCCGAACAAAGGCGCCCAGTTTATGCTGAATATCGTCGAGACAATCCGCGACTGCCTGGCGTCGTCCGGCTGGAAGGAGTTGCAGCATCGAGTGGATCGTCCTGTCACCCGCCATGCACCAGTGAAAACTCAGCAGGAACAACGCCAGCAGCGCGAATAAGAACCCAAGACCCACAAACAGGAGCTGTGACAACGCTGGAATGAACTCCGAAGGCCGGTCCTGGGACCCGTGAAGCAAGTCGCGCCACGGTTGTCGTGGCAACACCTGGCCGACGGCCTGCAGTGAGTGCGAAGAGGACGCGAGAAGCTGAAGGCGCAACAATTCGTAGTTTTCCGGCAAGATCTCGAGTAGCCCCACCGTCTGGTCCACCAACTGCGGCAACGCCAGCACTCCCACGGCGACCAGCAGCGCCAAGACGATCAAATGCGTGGTCATTGCGGCCAACGTCCGCGAGAAGCCCAGCCACTGCAAGCCTGCCACGGGGCCCCGTATCGCGCTGGCCAGCACCAGGGCAATGAAAAACAGCGCTAGGGCGTAAGCGACGTGATAGGCTAACCAGAAGCCCAAGCCAACCACCACGACCACAAGGGTCGTCGTGATGACATCTCTCGAAGTCCAGTTGTGTAATGGAGCAGGCATGGAGTTGCCATTGTGACTTGCCACGATACGCCTTGCTCTAGCAAACGGCGTTCCCACGCGGAGGCGTCGTACAATCTCCGTGGGGCACACGCCTGAACGGGCCGAGGAAGCATGGGAGGGTATACGGCGGAACAAGGGCATTCGGCCGGCGCGGATTGCCGGTGACCTGCCAAGGTGTTGCTTGGCCGCGACAGAATGACGCTCCCAGCAGGGAGGCGTCGTCTTCTTCTCAGGCGAGACCCGCCCTAATGGCTGCGACGTCTCGGAGCTTTCGGAAAGCGGGAGCGAGCCGACCGGTCCCTGCGAAAGGAGGTTTACCACGGCAAAAGAGCCTCGCCGCGCCGTCTACTGGTGAATGTTTCCACCCATGGCCCCGCACGGGCGAAGTGCGGCTATCGCTCCGCCCGTGCCAAGGGATGCTCTTCCTGGCGTGGCACGCCTTTTGCACTACAAGCGATTGCCTTTGGTATGTGGCCGATTCGCCGGTGACGACCCGAGCAACTGTGAGTGCTCGTGTCGGCATCGCCGGCTTCAGCCGTTGGCTGCATGGCAGCAAGAGGCATGGGTCAGGGGCGTCCGTAATGGCACGCCTGGACCACAACACTCAACGAAAAGGAAGGGACTAGGATGAACACCGAACAGCTAAAAGGCAATTGGAAGCAGCTCAAAGGCCAAGCGAAAGAACAATGGGGCAAGTTGACCGACGACGACTTGACGCAGGTGAATGGCCAACGCGATCAATTGGTAGGCAAGCTTCAAGAGAAATATGGCATCGCCAAGGAGGAGGCCCAGAAGCAGGTGAAGGAATTTGAAGGCGGTTGCTGTTGACCTTCGCCACAGCATGGAACGGCCGTGAACGAAGCCGGGGGCTTCTGCCGCGTTGCGTGGCCATGCACGCGGTCGGCGGGCGATGGACGGCTGCATGCGAATCCTCGCGACGGCGAGCCCTTTGGCTCCCCCCACGATAGCAGCGTCCGTATCGCACGACGACACAATGTTCAACGAATGAGTTTCATGACCCCTATTGCATTGAAGGAGAGTGACCGATGAAACGTTTAACTATGCTGCTTGGAATGTTGGCAATCGGAATATGCATTCAGACGTTCGCGGCTCGGCCCGATCCGTCGGAAAGGCCAGGCCGGCCACAGAGGCAACGTCGCGATGAAACAGTCAGACGCGTGACGGTGCGTGCCAGCCAAATTACCGGCATGAGCGTCCACAACCCGCAAGGTGACACTCTGGGGTCGGTGGACGATATCGTCATCGACGCGGAGAGCGGCCGGGTTCGGTACGCGGCCTTATCGTATGGCGGCTTCTTGGGATTTGGTGACACCTTGGTGGCCGTCCCCTGGGAGGCGTTCAAAGTCCAGAAGATTGAGGGGCGCGACGAGTACAATTTAGTACTTAATGCGACGGAAGAGCAAATCAAGGGCGCTACCGGCTTCGAAAAAGACAACTGGCCGGATTTTGCCGATCGCCAATTGGCCCGAGAACTTGACGCGCAATACGGGATTGAGCGGCCGCGTCGCCGCGGCGCCGCCGTCGACGTCCGAGTAGGGCGCGAGGGTGTCGACGTCGACGTGGAGCCGCGTCCTCGTGAACGTGACCAATAGCCCGTTTGCCGGCACGATCGGTGGGGCGAGCTGTGGCGGAGGCCATTGGCCTGTCGCATGTGCGCAAACACCTCCATTTGCAGCGGCCTCGCCGGTGGGGCAAAGTGCCGTTTGTGGCACGAAACCTTGCATGGAATGGGGTTCCAGGCTAACGTCTCTAGCGACTTGGCCTGGAACTCTATCCTGCACCGGTCGTGTGCTTCGTGCCGATCGTCGTCGCGTCTGTCCTTGGTTTCGTTTCCGACACATTGAATCGAAGGAGGGTTCTACGATGTTTCCTACCACTACCGACCGGGTTCCAAGCCAAACTGACGAGCAGATCAATCGAAGAATCCAAGAGCAGATCCGACGGAATGTCGTCCACTACAGCGGATGCTCCGCAGAACTGATCGATTTGCGACTGCAGGAGCTGGATGAAGAATGGGACGTCGAACGAGCACTTGAGTTCAACGCGGCCACCCTGGCGACTAGCTCGGTTATCCTTGGCCTTTGCGGGAAGAAGCGATGGTTCCTTCTGGCCGGCGTGGTCACGGCCTTCCTCGCCCAGCATGCTTTGCAGGGCTGGTGTCCTCCGCTGCCACTCCTCCGTCGACTGGGGGTGCGCACCGCCTACGAAATCGACCGGGAACGCTATGCGCTGAAGGCCTTGCGAGGCGACTTCCAAGGATTGAAGTTGGATGGTGAAGCGATCGGGCACGAGCAGGTCGACGCCGCCCTGGCCGCCGTCCACTGACGGTCCTGAGCACCGTACGTCGCCGACCGCTCGACGACGTGCCGGCTTGCTCCGCCTTGCGACGCATGCGACGGACATAGTGTGAGTGCCAGCCGTAGTAGAGGATCAGGTGAGCGTCCTTGGGTGTGCTGTGTGTACGCGGCCAGGAGAACAAACGGTTCGCTGACCTAGAAATGCCGCCAGGACCCGAGCTGCAGTCCGTCGCCGCCCCACCCTTGGACGGCGCAGCATGCATTCTTCTCGGCCTTGTAGATCACCTGTCCTTCGCAGTCACCTTCAGCAACCGTGTCAGGCGGAACGGGCAGCGGTTGCTGCATCCAACCAATCGATCGGGCCCGTAGCCGTCCAGGGCCCACCCGCCCTTTGATACCGTCCGACGTCTTAATAGTGAATATTTGACGGGATACTACGACTTTCTGACGCAGGTGGCTCTACGTCGTGGCAGGACCCCTCAGGCCAATTGTTTTGGCACGCCGGTTGCTCTCCAGCGCACCAGTATCATCCTCGCCTCCATCAGGGTACCGCCATGACAGTCCAAGACAGCCGACGTATCTTCCTCAAGCGGGGTGCGGCCGCGGCCGCGGCTGGAGTCTTCGGTGGAGCCGCCGTAGCCGCTG
>SKZG01000553.1 GCA_007127495.1 Planctomycetales bacterium | reverse complement strand
GACGGCCGCGCTTGGGTAGTCGAGCTGGAACTGGGCGCCGTATTCGCCGACGGAGGCGGCATTGCGCTGTTCCTGGCCGGATGGCTTCTCGGCTGTGCTGAGGCGAACCCACCGCGCGGCGCGCCGGAGGCCGGCCGCCAGGCGGGGCGAAACGCCGGCGCGCGGGCCGTGGAACCCGGTTCGCCCGCGGCCCCGAGGCTCCGCAGGGAATCGGCCCCGACCCCCCGGCGCGAAGCGCGCGATGCCGCTCCGGAGCCCGATAAGACGGGCCGCCGTCCACGTACCGACACCGGGAGCCCCGCGCGCGCCGACCGTGGCCCGCCGACCCTTGCTGATTTGCTTCAGGCCACGGTCGATTCAGCGCCTCGGTATCTTCCGCATCTGCCGCGTTTGGAAATTGACGAACGCAAAGTCGCGTCCGAGGGCATTCGCAAGCTCGAGTCGAAGCGGCTGGTTCTTTACACCGACATGGCGCCGGAACCCGCCGTCGACGAGTTGCCCGAGGTGTTCGATCAGGCATTTACGCAAATGTGCGACTACTTCGGCATCGATCCGGCCGAGCATGCCGACTGGCGCATGACGGGTTTCCTGATGCAAGAGAAGCCTCGATTCGTGCATGTCGGCCTGCTGCCCGAAAGCCTGCCGCCCTTTCCGCACGGCTATGCGCGCAACTATGAATTGTGGCTTTATGACCAGCCTAGCGACTACTACCGCCGTCACCTGCTGATTCATGAAGGGGTACACGGTTTCATGAACACGCTGCTGGGCGCGTGCGGTCCGCCGTGGTACATGGAGGGCATTGCCGAACTGCTGGCAACGCACCGCTGGCACGGCGGAACGCTGGCGTTGAACCACATTCCGGCCGACCGGGACGAGGCGCCGCACTGGGGGCGCATCCGCATTATTCAAGACGCGTTCGCCGCCCAGCGCGCCCTGCCCTTGGACCGCGTGATCGACTACGCCCCCTCCGCCCACTTGGAAACGGCGGCCTATGCGTGGTCGTGGGCGGCCGCTGTCCTGATGGACCAGCATCCGCAATACCAAGACCGGTTTCGCAGTCTTCACCGCCATGTGCTCCAGCCGGACTTTAACGAAATCTTTCGCCAAAGCATCGGCGACGACTGGCCCCTTTTGTCGGAAGACTGGCAGGTGTTCATCGCGGGAATCGAGTACGGTTACGACATTCCACGGGCCGCCGTCCGACGAGCGCCCGCCGGCCCGCTCCCTGCCGAGGGCGCGGCGGTTACCGTGGCGGCCGACCGCGGCTGGCAGTCTACCGGCCTGCTGCTCGAGGCGGGCCGGCAGTACCGGCTGACGGCCTCCGGCCGTTACCAGGTCGCCCGCGAGCCGGACATCTGGTGGTCGGAGCCTGGTGGAGTGTCCATCCGCTACTACCAGGGCCGTCCGTTGGGCCAACTGCTGGCCGCGGTGCGTCCCGAGGGTCATCCGGCCCGTCTGCTTTCGCCTTTGCTGCGTCCCACCGTGGTTGGCCTGGGCACGACGCTGACCCCCTCCCAATCCGGCGCGCTCATGCTGAAGATCAACCACTCCGCCGCCGAGCTTTCCGAGTGTGCGGGCGACCTTCGCGTGCAGGTGAAACAAGCCGAAAGGCAACGGCATCCGTAGCCGTTCGAGGCGGCTGTCCCGTTCTGTGGGCCGTGCGACAGGGCGAGAGATGGATTACGGTCCGAGAAAGATCACCGGCGGCTCGCCATGGACCGCCAACCGGGCCGGGGTGGGCAGGTAAATGGTAAACCGGGTCCCGTGGCCCTGATCGCTGTCGACGGAAATGCTGCCGCCGTGCGCCTCGATCACCTTGCGGGCAATGGGCAGCCCGAGCCCGGAGCCACCCCGCTTGGTGGAATAGAACGCCTCGAAGATACGCTCCTGGGTCGCGGCGTCCATACCGCAACCGTTGTCGATCAGGTCGATCCCCACGCCGTCGGCACGAGGATAGGTGCGAACGACGAGCTGCCCGCCGTCGGGCATCGCCTGCTCGGCGTTGAGCATCAGGTTCAACAAGGTGCCGTGGAATGCTTCGCGGTCAAGCAGCACGGTAGGCAAGTCGGCGGCGAGGTACTCGCTCAACTCGATATCCCCGTCCACCGCCTTCGGCCGGAAGAAGTCCAGCACCTGATGAACTTGCTCGTTCAGATCGGTCGGTTCCAGATCGAGCCGCCGCCCGCGGGCGAAGCGCAGGAAGTCATCGAGGATCTTCTCCAGGCGGGTACACTCGCGCAGCACGGTCACGACCTTGCCGAGCGCGCGCCGATCGCGCGGCGAGTCGCTCTCGCGAAAGTCCTCCGCCAGCAGGTCCATGGTCATCCGGATGGTCGAGAGCGGATTCTTGATCTCGTGAGCGAGCCCGCCGGCGAGGCGCGCGATCTCCTCGTACTGGTCGACCAGTTTCCGGTTCGTTTCCGATCGGTCTTGGCTGGCAGGTGCCACGGGACGCTCGGGAATGGCTATCGCCTCGGGCGGCGTTCGCGCCGTCCGCCATCGCCGCTACCGCGTTCGCCGCCTTCGCCGGCCGGCTGGTCACCGGACGTTTGGCCCAGCTCCTGCATGGCCATTCTACGGCTGAGCTTAACCCGGTCCTGGTCGTCGATGGCGATGACTTTCACGTCCAACTCGTCGCCGACCTTGCAAATATCGGCCACCGAGGCCACGTATCCGTCGGACAACTCGCTGATGTGGCATAGGCCGTCCTTGCCGGGCAGGATTTCGACAAAGCATCCGAAATCCTTCACGCTCATCACGCGCCCTTGGTAAATGCGACCGATTTCGACCGAGGCGGTCATGGCTTCGATGCGCGCGAGCGCCGCCTTGGCGCCCTCGGCGTTGTTGCTGGCAACGGTGACCGTGCCGTCGTCGTCGACGTCGATCATCGCACCGGTGGTTTCCTGGATGGCGCGGATGGTCTTGCCTCCGGGGCCGATCAGCAGGCCGATCTTGTCGGGATCGATTCGCGTGCGCAACAGCCGCGGCGCCCACGAGGAAATATCGACGCGGGGCCGGGCAATGGCGCTGAGCATGTTTCGGAGGATTTCGATGCGGGCTTCGCGCGACTGCTCCAGCGTGGCCCGAAGAATCGCCTCGTCGATCCCGGCAATCTTCAAGTCGAGCTGAATACCCGTAATGCCGTTCTGCGTGCCGGCAATCTTGAAGTCCATGTCGCCGTGGTGATCCTCGCTGCCGAGGATGTCGGTGAGCAGGACCCAGCGTTCGCCCTCCTTCACCAACCCAACCGAAATGCCGGCCACCGGGTTGCTGATGGGCACTCCGGCCGCCATGAGCCCGAGGGTGGCGCCGCACACGCTCGCCATGGAGCTGGAACCGTTGCTCTCGAGAATGTCGGAAATGATCCGGATCGTGTAGGGGAAGTCATCCGGGTCGGGCAGGACGGGCTTGACGCTGCGCTCGGCCAGGGCTCCGTGCCCCATCTCGCGCCGGCCGGGTCCGCGGATCGGCCGCACCTCGCCCACCGAAAACGACGGGAAATAGTAGTGCAGCATGAACTTTTCGGAGTATTCCTCAATGAGCCCGTCCACGCGCTGCTCGTCGCGGCCGGTGCCCAGGGTGACGGTGACCAGCGCTTGCGTCTCGCCGCGCTGGAACAGGGCCGACCCGTGGACACGCGGCAGCACGTCGACCTTGCACTCGATCGGCCGGAGCGACTTGTTGTCGCGCCCGTCCGAACGCCTTCCCGCAAGGATCATGTCGCGAACGACGCGCGCCTCAAGATCGTGCCAGACGGTTTTGAAGCGGTCCGCTGCGATCGCGTCGGCGGCCTCGGGATCGGGAATCAATTCCGCCTGGGCACGTTCCTTCAGGGCCGCAAAGGCGTCGGACCGAGCCTGCTTCCCTTCCGTTTGGCTGGCCGCAAGCATCGCGTCGTAGTAGCGCTCCCGGACACGATCGAACAGGCCGTCGTCTTCCGGCACCTCGTATTGCGCTTTCACCGTGCCGGCCTTCTCGGCCAGCTCGTCTTGCATCTCGCACAGGATGGCCACGTATTCCTGTGCCTTGAGGACGGCCTCGGCCATTTGGTCTTCGGGCATTTCGCGAGCGAAACCCTCGATCATGAGGATCGACTCGCGGTTGCCTGATACGATCAGGTCGAGGTCGCTTTGTTCGAGTTGCTCGTGGGTGGGAAAGGGGACCACCTGGCCGTCGATGTAGCCCACGCGAACCGAGCCCAGCGGCCCGAGAAAAGGCATCGGCGAAACGCACAGGGCGGCCGACCCGGCCGTCATGGCCAGCACATCGGGATCGTGCTGCCGGTCGAAGGCCATCACAAAGGCCTGCACCTGGACTTCATTGCGAAACCAATCAGGGAACATGGGCCGGATAGGCCGGTCCATCAGACGCGCGGTGAGGGTTTCCTTCAGTGTGGGGCGGCCCTCTCGCTTGAGGAAACCGCCGGGAAACTTGCCGGCCGCCGCCACCCGCTCTCGATAATCGCATGTGAGCGGAAAGAAGTCGATCCCCGGACGCCCCGGGCCGGTGGCTGAAGCCACCAACACCACGGTTTCACCGTACTGAATAAGACAACTGCCGGCCGCTTGCTTGGCCAACTCACCCGTTTCCATGGAGAGGGTGTGCGCTCCAATCTGTCGTTCAACTCGGACTTTCAATGCTATCTCCCAACCTTGCTTGCGAGGCGGTGGAATTCGAGAGTGACAACCAACAGGGCGGTCCCCGTCATGGCCCAAGACTCCCTCGCGGCGGGGCGGCAACAATCCATGCCACAACCGTCCAGAACGATCGTTTGCAGATCGCAATGCGAGGAAACCGGCTTCCAGGGCGAGAAACCCCGCACTACTTGCGGATGCCCAATCGCTGAAGGATGTCGAGATATCGTTGCGGATCGACCCGCTTCAGATAGTCCAACAAACGCCGTCGCCGACTGACCAGCATCAGAAGACCCCGCCGGCAGGCGAAATCCTTCTTGTGCGTGCGAAGATGCTCGGTCAGCCCACTGATTCGCGACGTAAGAATCGCGATCTGGACCTCCGGCGAACCCGTATCGACGTCATCGCGCCGATACTCTCCAATCAATTCTCGTTTCCGCTCTTTCGTAATGGTCATCTGCTACTGCGTCTGCTTGACCTCGAGGACCGTCGGCTTCCCGCGAAGTACGAACCTCCCGGTTGTCCTACTCGAACTCCACCTACCTAAAACCTTGTTACACGATCACTTCACTACACGAAGAATGCCAGTGTAGCAGTTCCATCGGCGGATGGGAAGCCGGGCTAGGGCCAAATTGAAATTTTTTTTTCTCCGCCGCCAGTGGCGGTGCTTAAGGGGGGAATACATATAGACCTTAAGGAGGCTGTCCCGAAGGCAGTGTCCGAAATGCCGGTCCCCCAGTGCCTCGCACCCCCGAAAGCCCACACGCTGAACGCGGCGACAGGGATGCCTGCAACGATTTGCGTGGTCACCTTCCATAACCCATGATTACTGGGAGCCATAACCCATGAAGGACCAGAGCGATGACGCTGACGCGTAGGCTGTCGATCCGTCGGAACCGGCGCGGCATCGTGCGCGCCCTCGGGGAAGCCGTGGGCGGGGCGCTTGCGCACGTCTACCATATGGAACACGACTTGGTGTACCTTCTCGAGGAGGTGCCCTCCGGCGGGGATGTCCCTCCTGGAAATGGCTTGGCGCTGCGTGAAGTGCCGGCGGATGACGCATTATGCTGGTCGCCCGAGTTGCGCATCCTGCCCCGCGTGACCGCCGCCCGGTTCGAGCAGGGTGCCCGGCGTTACGCAGCCATCTGGAAGGGGCAGGGGGTCGATGTGTGCTGGGTGGTTTCCGGCCGCTGTTTTCACGAGCAGGTGGATGGCTTTTCGCTCCAGTTGGGGCCCCGCGACTGCTACGTGTTCGATTACCAAGGGTTCCGGCAGGGCCGTCCACCTGCCTTTGGCCGCTTCGTGCTGATGAAGGCCCTGGTCGGGTTCCTCATCGAGGAGGAAAACCAACGGATGGGTGGAAGAGGCCGGTTCTATAGCGTCGTGGATCGGCGAAATCGAGGCTCGGTTTACTTTCACACGCGGGTGCTTGAGGCTCGCCTGACCGGCACATTCCGCACCCGATGGCTGTTGGGGCGGCCCACGATTCTGCTCGACGGCGCATCGCCATCGATTGTGGTGGCGCAAGGCAACGGTCAGCTTCATGGTCGGTCCAGCTAGCCCGGATTATTCATGATAGGTAGGGTGGGTCAAACAAGCCGCTTCCTTGGTGGGGCATCGGTCGCTATGATCGGCGTACTTCCAGGCCGGCGGGTTGGAAATAGGCTCGGCTGCGGCTTGTGAAGCCCCACCATCGAGTGACGCGACCCTGAACCACTCTACGTAGACGAATAATCCGGGCTAGAGTTTACCAGTTCGGCTGTAACCCCCGGGGCTCCCGGCGCATCGAACCTGTAGGGCCGGCTTGTCACACAAAAAAAGGGCTCTCGTTTCTAGGTGCAGGCCACCTTAATGTAGTAGGCACACGCCGTGTGCCGTCCTTGAAACCAAGGCTGTCTGCACCTAGAAACGGAAGAGCCCAAAAAAGGTTCCCGGCTGGGAACATTTGCCATTGGGGAGTTACGCCTATGAACATTCTTCGCACGCCGCGGTGGTCGCCTTACGTGGTAGGGGCGGGCATCGGGGTCCTCAGTTGGATCACCTTTGCCTTCATGGGAAAGGCGTTGGGCACCAGCACCACGATGGTCCGCCTGGTCGGGCTGATCGAATCGATCGTCGCGCCCGGCCACGTGGCGGCTAACCCCTACCTGGCTCGACGCGTGATCGACCAGCCCGCCGTCGACTGGCAGGCGATGCTCGTGTTGGGCCTGCTTCTCGGAGCGCTCCTTTCGGCAAGGCTGGGCGGTTCCTACAAAGTCGAGAAGGTTCCCAACCTGTGGCAGTGGCGATTCGGCCCGAGCAAGCCGCTTCGCTACGGCGCGGCGTTCCTCGGCGGGGCGCTTGTCTTGTTAGGCGCACGCATGGCCGACGGATGTACGTCGGGCCACGGCATCAGCGGCGGCTTGCAGTTGAGTGTCAGTAGCTGGATCTTTTTCGCCGCGTTCTTCACCACCGGCATCGTTACGGCGATGTTGCTGTTCGGAAAGGAGGGTCGCAACCATGTTTGACGCGCTTCGTTTCGCCGGCCCGACCGACTTGGTGCTCGGCCTCGGCACCGGTCTCGTGTTCGGATTCCTGCTGCAGCGCGGCGGCGTGACGCAGTACCGCGTCATTCTCGGCCAGTTCCTGTGGAAGGACCACACCGTGCTGCGCACCATGCTCACGGCGGTAGTCGTCGGCTCGATCGGCATTTATGCCATGCTGGCCCTGCCGGGTGTCTTCGGCGAGGTGCCCCTGCACGTGAAGCCCGCCACCTGGGTGGCCAACCTGCTGGGCGGCGCCATTTTCGGCGTGGGCATGGCGTTGCTGGGCTATTGTCCGGGCACGGGCGTGGCAGCTATCGGGGAGGGTTCCCGGCACGCGATTTTCGGGATCCTGGGCATGCTGTTCGGCACGGCCGTCTTCGCCGAGTTGCATCCGGCCATTTCCGGCACCATCCTGAAAACGGCCGACCTGGGCAAAATCCGGTTTCCCGAACTGCTCGGCCTGTCGCCCTGGGTGCTCATTGCCATCCTCGCGGCAGCGGCGATCGGCCTTTTCGCCGTGTTGCACAAGACGGAACGCCCGAAGGCGTGAGCCGACGGCTCGCTCATGTATCGACTCCGGCCTGCAGGCCGACCGAAGGATCGTACAGGTTCTCCGGGGGTTTGCCGGCCCGCCGGGCGACGGCGCGGACGAAGCCGAGGTAGCGTCCGGCGTCGCGTTCGACCGCCTCGGCGTCAGAGGGGAACGGGCTTATGCCCGCCGCGGCAACGGCCAGTTCGAAGTCGCGCCAGTGGCACCAGCCGCGGGGGCGAAGTGTCAATGCAAGGCTCGGTATGCATATCCCCCAAGGCCCACGCCCACTCGTCGCAGCAGCACGTGAGACTACCATCCTACGACACGCCTGTCAATCGTGAACATGCCCACTCCCGGGTAAAGATTCCCGACCCTTTATTCCTGCGGCGGAGAAGCCTTGCGGGGCGCGCCCGGGCGCGGGTAGCCGGCCAGTCGTAAAACCGGTCGGGGCAGGCGCGGCGGAGAAAGGGATGCCGGTTCGTCTTCGTGCCTTCGTGCCTTCGCGTGAGCCATTGACTTATTCGGCTCTTCCGTTTCTGAGTGCAGAAAGCCTTTGGTTCAGGGACGGCACACGGCG
>SKZG01000238.1 GCA_007127495.1 Planctomycetales bacterium | reverse complement strand
GAACTTTCTCAACGAGTGACCTCATCAACAAACCGTTTGATACCTCGACGACGAACGCCCCAAACTGGCGGCACGGGCAGCGAAAGGGCATCTTCACGCTCAATACGGCAACCCGATTCATGGAAATTCGCGATGGCACGACCAACACCATCATGACCGGCGAAGTCCAGCGACTATCGGAGTCCGGCACAAAACTCAGCCAAGACGGCTGGGCGGTGGGTGGTTCCGCCACGCTCTTCTCGACCCATGAAGACTGGGGCAGCACCGTGGTGGGCGGCATCAACAACAACTACTTCGAGTCGCCCGGCAGCCAACACTCCGGCGGCGCGAACTTTGGTCTGGCTGACGGCTCGGTGCATTTCCTGACCGAGAATATCGACCGAGACACATTTCGCAAGTTGGGCAGTATGGCCGACGAGGAAATCGTGCAGTTGCCCGAATAGATTCGGGCCATTGAAACCGACCCTGTGCACGGTTATGAAACGGAGGAGCGCAAACATCCAATCCGGCCGGCGTTGGCGAGAACCACACCATGCGCGGAAGGGCAGCCGTTTCGAACGGTTTTATCTCTGTAGGGGCCGCTTGTCAACAGGGGGTCTGGTTTTTTCTTGAAACGGGTGAAACGGTTGTGCGTTTTGTGCTATCCTTGAAGTACCTGGTGAAACGGAAGCAGGCTCTGCGGGGACGCAACCTGCCTAGGGATAGCCAGGCCGAGGGTGCGCCAACGGTGCATCGGGCCTCTGGGGTGAACGACACGCCAGGGGCCGTTTTTCTGCCTCCCGTTGGACACCCGAGCGATGCCTCCGAAAATCCATCGTCGAACTCGAGTCGGACGCTAACGCCCAGTGTTTGCTCTACATCGTCAGGTTACCGTCATTGCCACGTTGTCGCTCTTGATTCCCGAGGCGGAATCGGGGTTCCCATCCCCCGTCGCAGAAGCGGTGCGACGCGGCGGGTGAATTCATCTCTGCGCAGTCTCCGGACGCAACGGTCGCAATGCCGCTACGTGTCTTCCGGGCTGAAAAAAACCTTGTTCGCGTCGATCGGGCCGGATTTACGCTGTCGCGATCACCACTTGCGCTGTCCGGCACTGCCTGGACGCTTTTCGACGGGCGAAAAGCAACGCTGCCAAATGGGCCGAATAAAACCTGGTCGCGGTCACCGATGCGACGGTATGTTCCCGGCACGATCGCTCGTGCCGAATCAGAACATCAAGATTCCGCCTCACGTCATGGATTCATCTACGGGGTCACGCCGCCTCCTTTCGGGTTTTTCGGACCTTTTGGGCGCGTTTGGCCGCTCGCGCTTTGTTGGCGGCCGCGGTGCGGTGACGCGAAGGACCGGGCTCGTACAGCTTCCCGTCGCGAACCATCGCGTACAGAAGGCGGAGGAGCCGCCGGCCCATCGCCGTGTTGGCCTTGCCTTTGATGCCCCCGGTCTTGCGGATCAGGCGTTGACGGATGGCTTCTTGCCCGGCGTCGGAATGGCAAAGCGTCAGTGCGGCGTTGCACAACGCCCATCGCAACGTGCGCGAACCGGCCTTGGTGATCGGGCCGGACTGTGTGCGGCCGGCCGATTCCTTCAGGTCGGCCGTCATGCCGGCCCAAAACTCCAGGGCGTCGGCATTCGGGAACCGGTCGAAGGGCCCGATCTCGGCGATGATGATGCAACTCCAAATCTCGCCGATACCCGGCACGCTTTGCAGGATCTTCGTCATCGGGGCGAAGCGTTCGCTGCGGCTGGCTTCGATGATGGCAAAGCGCAACGGATTCCGCTGAAGTTCAATGAGCTGGACGAGTTGAATGAGGTTGGCGAAGGCTCGGCGCTGAACCGGCTTGAGCTTATGCCCGTGGGCGAGGAGCCATCGTTGGCCCGAACTGCCGTCGAGTTTCGGGCCGCGAAGGTTGGCGGCCAACAAAATCGACCGCATGAACTGCTTGGTGCGGGCCAGCACGCTGCTGAGTTGCCGCCAATGGCGGCCGAGCTTGCGGAGTTGCATCAGTTCGTCGTCGGCGATATAGCCCACGGGGCACTCGCCGCGAGCCAGTCGTCGGGCCATGTCGAGGGCATCCCTGTAGTCGTTCTTCCGTCGTTTACCGCGCCGATTGGACAGTTCGGTGGCGTCGGCGATGTCGATGGCATCGACGCAAGGACGAAAGCATTCGATGAACCATTCGACGAATCCGACGGCTTCGACGGCCATGTGCGACGGTCGCGGCAGGTCCAACAGCCAGGTCCGGATCTTCTGTCGGCATTTGGTGTCAATCTTCAGGCGAGCGATTTCCGTGCCGTCCGGGGCAACAGCAACGAGGGTAACGGTGGTCTTATGCAAATCCACGCCAATGAACGAACGGTGAGCTACAATAGTCTCGGACATTCCGAAAGTCTCCGTGTACGGGGTCGAAGTAAGGCAAAAACTCAGCGAAAGTATAGCTTTCGCCGGCCCCTACACGGTTTTACACTCGTCGAGGCCCTGGTGGCCATTACCATGACTGCCTTGGCTGGTAGTGTGCTCCTGCTGGGCGTCACCGCGTCGGTTCAGAGTACCGACGAAGCCCTGCGACAAACGGTTGCCTTGGGGCTGGCGCAGCAGCTTATCGACCAGGTCGTGGCTTCGCCGTCCCTCGAAGCGCTGGACGAATACCACGGCTCCGGAAGTGAGCCGCCCGTCGACCACTGGGGCGTTGCCCTGGGGACGGAGGATGGGCGTGGAGGGCAGCGGCACCGGAACTTCCGCGCACCCTCCAGACTGCTCGACCCATACGGCCGCGAAGTTGCCGTCTACCGTGTCGATCCGGACGACCCGGCTGTGCGGCTATCGAGCGAAACGGCGACGGCGTATCGCCTCGTCGAGGTCCGAGTGACCTACCGCCCCCCAAATCAGCCGGTCCGGGAACTTGCCAAATTGCAACGCGTGGTGGCCTATGTTGCGCCCTTCAAATCGCTTGAATAAAACGCCGACCGGAATGCTGCCGCCGTGTGGGCTGACCCTGATCGAGCTGCTCATTGCCATGTCGATCATGGCGATGGTCGTCGGCACGCTTGGCGGGCTGGCGCACGGGGTTCGGACCGCATTCGAATACACCGAAGGCTATGGGGTTGCTACCCAGCATGCCAGAGTGGTTCTCGACCGGATCGCACGACGTGTGGAGGGTGCGAAAGCCAATGCGCATTTTCCCGGCTTTCTGGTGGTGCCCGAAATCGAAGGAACTTGGGAGTTTCCCGAAACCCTGGTGATTTGGCGCCCGAACGGGGCGCCGGCAAACCCGAACGGATTGCCGCGTTACAACGAACTGGTCATCTACACTCCCAACCTGAACTCGCCCGGCCAACTGATGGAAATGACCGTACCGCTGGACGACCGCACCGTGCCTCCGACCGACGAGCTATCGCGATGGCGATCGGAGTTGAAAACCATCCGGGAGGGTTCGGGGTTTGAGTCGACGGTTCTGACGCATCTATTGCGGGTTTGCCTTGCGCCTGAAGGAAATCGCAATGCGCCATGGCGGGGCGCCGTGCGATTCCAGTCGCGTCTGCTGCCTTCGGAACAGGATTGGTCGCTGTACACCACCGGCGACGTGGCTTGGCAGGAGTTGCCGTGGGCGCAAGGCATCCATGGATCGCAAACAGGGCTGCGGCAGGCCTCGCTGCAAATCGAACTCCAGTTGACGCCGGGCGACCTGGCGTTTGCAACCAGTGCCGGCTCGCAGGCGCCCGCCGTCTTCTTCGGAGCAGCCACCCTCTACTATCAGCTTGAACGATGAAACATCGGCACGACACCATGCGCAATGCGCGAAACCACCGCAAGCGGCGCCGAGGGTTTTCGGCACTCGTTGTGTTGCTGCTGATCGCCGTGACGCTGAGCCTTTCGTATGCCTCGATCCGATCGCAAAGCGTGAACGTACGGATTCAGCGCAATGCGTCGTTCCGGATTTCTGCCCGTGCAGCGGCACTTTCGGGGCTGACCACGGCGCTGAAGGCGATGCACACCGACGCCTGGACCGGGGTCGACTCGACGTTGACCGGGCGGCTCGGACCCCATGAGAACTTCGAAGTTCGGTTTACCACGGGCGACCCGCAACTTACGGAGGCCGATGCCCGCTACGACCGCTACCCCTTGCGGGTCACTCTAGACGCAACGGGCTATGCGGCCGACCCGGTCTATCCTTCGTCGATCGCCACCCATCGGGCCCAGGCGGTCGTGGAACTCATTCCGCGCGCTCTCTCGGAGCCGCCGGCGGGCCTTGACGACCTGCTTGCTCATACCATGTCGCAATGGGATTCCGGCGCCTGCTCAATATGCGTACCGTTTCGGGTGGAAGGACCGGTGCGGTTTCGCGACCGGCTCAATTTGAGTCAGGAACTGAAATGGTCGACCGCCCCTTGGGAGGCGTATCATACGGGGTTGCGGGAGATGCACGACGCCGGCCGGCCCGACTGGCGGCCGCTGACCGGGCCGGTCCGTTTTCCGTTCATTCGGCAGAGTGGCAATGTCCACGATTTGCTTCGGTTTGCGCTTCGCGTACCCACGGACGACGCGCCTTCAACCGCCGAGTTTGCCTGGCAGAACATCGACACGATGACGTTCTACCAGCTTTACCCCGGCGGGAAGGCGTACCAGATCGCCGAGGTTGGCGCGAATCTTACGAAAATCCGGTTGGAGCCGGATCCGACGACTAACCCTGCCGGGTTATTCGCCCGGTCCGGTACAACCCATCTTCGCGACGGCGTGACGATTCGCGGTTCCCTGTTTACCCGCGGAGGATCCTCCAACGTGGAGTTTCGGGGCGCGGCCGTTGGTCTGGAGCCGGCCGATCTGCCGCCCCTGGAGGGTACCAGCGAGCCGGTGCAGCTTCCCGTACTGGTGGGCTCGGGAAGCATCCGCTTTCATGCCGACTCGGCCACCGAGTTGACCGGTCTCGTGGTGGCACGAGACACCCTGGACCTCCGCGCCGCCCATCAAAACCGGATGGCGCTGAGGGTTGAAGGGCATACCGCCGCACGCGACCTTCTGATCGGGCCGCGGAGCAATTGGGACCAAAGCGAGGGCTGGTGGAACCTCGTGTGGTTTCTTTTCAACTTGCAGGGTCCCGACGGCATCGAGTGGTTCCCGGAATGGCTCCGCTTGGGGCTGGGCTTCGATATTGAGCCCCGGCTTACCTTCGTGCCGCATGACCGGCCCGTCCGATACCATTACTACAATCCCAACAAACCCATCTACGTTCCCCATCCCGACGATGAGGGGCTGCGCTGGAACGTGGTGCGATGGACCATGGACACCCAAGGAGATTGACCATGCGACGCCCAACTGTCTGGACTTTGCTGATCGTGGCGAATGTGCTGTGTTACTGCGTGCTAAGCTTGTATCGGCCGGGAATTGCCGCCCAGCCGAACGGTCCGGCCCGAATTGCCAATCCGATTGAGCAGCGGGCGGAAATGATCAGCGAATTGCGGCAGATCAGCGAACTGCTGAAAGAACAGAATGAATTGCTGCGCAGCGGGAAGCTGCGCGTGGTTATCGAGCAGGATGCCCGCACCTAAGGGCCCACAAATGAAGAACTGGCCGATCTGGACGGGCTGCGGCTACGGCTGCGGGCGTCAGGCTGCATCGTGCATGCGACACACAAGCCGCCATCGCGCCGGGTTCACGCTCATCGAGCTGCTCATGGTGATTGCGCTGGTGAGCGTTCTGGCTGCGGTCGTTCTTCCCAGCGCTGAGCCGAGTCTTAACGATCAGCTTCGTGCCATGGGCCGCATCCTGGCGACGGATCTGGCCTACGCGCGGAGCCTTGCGGTGACGAACCACAGCACGTATCGCGTTGTGTTCGACGTGAAGAACAATCGCTACCTGCTCGAGCATAGCGGGAGCAACCCGACTTTGGACCTGCTTCCGGAATCGCCGTTCAGTCGGGTTGCCGGTCCGCAGCGGCAAATGGTGGTCGTGTTGGACGACCTGCCATCGCTGGGAACCCGCGTGCGCCTGGAAGCTGTCGTCGACGCGTCGGCCCGCGAGCTGGATGACGTGGAGTTCGGGCCCCTGGGCGAGACGACTCGGCCGGGCCAAACGATCGTATGGCTCAGCGGCGGCAGCGCGACGAGCAAACGCTACACCCGGCTGGTCGTCCAGCCGGCGACCGGACTTACCGAGGTGGGCGGCAGCACGGAATACGGCCCCTCGCAAGGGGTTACAACGCCCGCGTCCCCGTAAAAGCACGCCGTTTGCCGGAACGGTACAGATAGCCCATGAGTACGTTGGAAGCGCACCGATGGTTGGCATGATCAAACCCCGTACGAGTCCCATTGGCGTTCATATCGGAAGCCGGTCGGTGAAACTGCTTCAGTTCGACGCCTCGGGAACGCGTGTGATCGACGCGGCACGTTGGGACCTTTCCGACGTGGCCGACACGCACCATGCCGGCTCGCTTGCGGAAGCGATCTGCCACGCCCGCGAGGGTCGCGGCTTCCGCGGCCGCCGGGCGGTGTTCTGTCTGGGTGCCCGCGACCTGTTCGTCCAGAATGTGCGCGTTTCCCAGGCGACCGGCGACGAGTTGCAGCGTATCGTGCAGTGTGAGGCGGCCGGGCGCCTGCCGTTTCCAAGCCGCGAGGCCGAAATCCGGTTCGTGGAAGCTGCCGACGTGCGTCAGGGCGGCACGATGCGCCGCGAAGTCGTCTTGTTGGCCTGCCACCGGCCGGTCATTGAACGGCTGCTCGAAGTGGCGGACCGTAGCGGACTCACCCCCGAGGCAATCGACGTGGAGCCTGGAGCCCTGCTGCGATGCTACGCCAAACAGTACCGGCGCGACGAAGACCAGCAGCAACAGCGAATGTTTGTCCACGTGGGCGGAGCGACCACGGCGGTTGTCATTGCTCGCGGGACGCATACGATGTTTGTGAAGTACATTGATTTTGCCGGCCGACACCTCGACGAAGCGGTCGCCGGCTACCTCAAACTGCCTCAGGCTGACGCGATCGCCCTGCGACGTCATAACGGCGACCGCCGCGCCGATCAGCGCGACCCGGCAGTCACGCGAAGCATTGCCGAAGCCATCCGGCCCGGTTTGGACCAACTGGCGAGTGAACTATCGATGTGCGTTCGGTATTTCAGCGTCACGTTCCGCGGGCAACCGATCTCCCAAGTCGTCCTCAGCGGCGGAGAAGCAAGCGATACGCTGCTGGAATGGATCAGCGGCCGGCTCGGGCTGCCGTGCGAACTCGGAAACCCGCTACGCAGTTTTTCCAATACTGCGCCGGCTAATCGGGCAGGGCAATGGGACGTCGCCGCCGGCCTCGCACTCAAGGGCTTGAATTAGGAGCCCGGCATACATCACGGACCACGATCCAATGCTCGACATCGACTTCCTCCCCGCTCAATACCATCGCCGGCAAGCCCGGAAACGGTCACAACCGTGGCAGGTGATCGTGGTGCTGTCGTTCGTGGCATTGGTGGCGGCGGCCGCGGTGGGGCAATACCGCCGGCACGGGGTGCTGCGCGCCAAACTGCAAACGATCGAACCGCAATACGAACAGGCAGTTGCCATGCGCGAGCAAGTGGCCGCGAGGCAGAAGACGCTTCAGCAATCGAGGGCAGAGGCCGCGCTGCTGACCTACCTCCGCCATCCTTGGCCGCGCACGCAACTGCTCCGGGCGATTGTGGACCCGCTGCCCGACGCAATTGTTCTCAACCGCCTGGAGATAAGCAACGAACGGCGGGCGGCGCAGGGGCGCCCGGAACGCCCGCGATCGCGAGAGAAGGACGACGACAAGTCGCGCGCGATGCTCACGCCGGCCGAGCGCGATCTTGCTGCGTTGCGGCAACAGGTCGACTCCGTGGAAACCATGATTCGCATATCGGGAACAACCGGCGACGGCGCGGCACTGCATCGCTACGTGGGTCAATTGGCGCGAGGCAGCCTGTTCCGCAGGGCCGAACTGGAATCGATCGAAAGCTTCGAAGGGGGCAACGGCCATACCGTGCGATTTCAAGCCAGCGTGGCCGTGCGGCCCGGCTACGGCCAGCCCGGAGGTCCGACCGGCCGCGAGCATGAAACGATTGCCCGCTATCAACCAGAATAACAGCAACAGAAGACAATAACAGCAACAGAAGACCATGAGCCGTACTGCCCGACGTGGAAACTGGATCGTCACCTTGCCATTGGCGGCCGGCGCGATTGCATACCTTGTGTTTGTGTTCGTGCCGGGCCGTCAGACGACAGCCGAGCTGAGGTCGCAAATCCAAGATCAACAGGAGTACCTTTCGCACGCGGGGGCTGTTGGAGCGGCCCTGG
>SKZG01000538.1 GCA_007127495.1 Planctomycetales bacterium | reverse complement strand
CTTCCACAGCACGACGCCGCTGAAGGCGTCGCGGGCGACGAGTTGCCAGTCGGGATCGAGCGCCACGAGCGCCGTGGGGCCTTCGTCGACGACGTAGTAGATACGCCGTCCGCAGGACACCAGCGCGCTGATGTTGGCCAAATGCTCGTGCGAGCGAGCCCACTTCGGCTCGGCCAACCACTGAAAGTGATACGGTTCGCCGAAGACCTCGTCGTCGGTGACGGCGTTGTTGTCGGGCCCGTGCAGGTAGTGCGTCCATCGGCCGATGTTCTCCGGCCGCGGCTTGACGGCCTTCCGCCAACCGTCGCCGTCGCGCGTCATCGCCACGCCCTGCGGCGCCAACACTCGCACGATCTCGTCGGCCGAGACGGCTTCCGGGGCGTCGACCACCAGCAGATTCACCAAGCTGTCGGTATAGGGCAGCCGGTCGCCGTCGAGTTGCTCGATGGAAACCGGCCCATACAGCCCGAGCGAGCGGACGTGCTCGCGCGCCTCGGCCACGGCGTCCGGGTTGCGGTCGAGGCCATGGACGAGGTATCCGTCGTGCGCTCTTAGCGCAACGGTGAGCTTTCCATCGCCGCATCCGAGGTGGACGACCAGCCCGCCCTGGACGCCGCTTTCGGCGAGGATCGCTTGCGCGGCATTGGCGGCCGTCGCAACGTTCCGGGCGCCAATCGTGGCAAGGCAGCTAACGCCGAGCAGCGCACACTGGATGAGGTACTTTCGCATGTCCATGATTCGTTTTCCTTAGTTTTCGGATGGTCGGTAGTTGTCGGGTAGGTGTTACCGATACGTAGGGTAGTTAATTTCGGCTGTCAGGGCAACGTGGCTTCAGCCGACGCTACGGCGCGGGGCCGTCGCTCAAACATATCAGTTTGCCGTCCTCGGTGGTCAGGTACAAGCGGCCGGCGGCGGCGGAAAGGCCGTCGAACGCCGGAGCGACGGCGAGCTTCCGCGAACTGCGCAGCGAGCCATCCGCCGTGGAAAATACCTTCAGCAGCGAACCCATCCGCCCCTCGAAGGAGGCGAGTGGGTCGTCGGGGTCGACCACGTCGGGCAGCCCCACGGTCACCAGCAGGTCGTCGGCCAGCACCATGGCGCGGATGCGCGAGGGGGTCATCGTCTGCCACTTCGGCGGATGCGCCCGCTGGTAGCCGGAGCCCTTTTCGACCCCGCGCCCGCCGCGACGGTGCGGGTCCGTGTAGGCCTCCTCGGGCAGCCATTGGATCGGCTCGACGTCGGGCTGGGCGGCCAGAATGTCGCGATACTGCTCGAAGAACTCCCGCGGATGCCCCGGAATGCCTCGCTTGAACTCCTCTTTCGCCAGCACCGGCTGGTTGGCGAGGTCGTCGGCGAACAGCAGGTATCCGTCCTCGCCGGGGAAGAAGATGGGGCTCCAGTGGAAGCGGCGGTAGAAGTATTTCACGGCATAGGCGGTATTTTCGTCGAACACGACAAGCTGCCCGCTCTTCGGCGCGTGCTGGGCGAAGTAGAAGCCGGGCCAGCGGTGGCTGTGCATCCAGTACAGGCGGTCGAAGCCCGTGTCATCGAGGAATCCGCCCGTGGCCACCAGGTGATTCGCGCCCATGTCCAACTCGCCCAGGGGGCTTTTTTGTTTCGTGGGCAGGCGGTTGAGTTGGGCGTCGAACTTGATGCGTTTGAGGTACAAGTCTCGGCCGTCGGAAACGAACAGGTCGTTCAGCGCGCCCTCCATGGCGAACGGCGCGCCCATCTCCTCCCAGATATTCGGCCACGGGCCCTCCAGGTGATGGCCGTGGAGCACCTTGCCCGTCACCGCGTCGAGCGCGTACACCAGAATGCCGCCGTCGAGGAACGACGACCGCCCGGCGGCGAAGTAGGCCGTGCCGTCCTGCACGAGCACGCTGCCATGCACCGGCCAGAGCGATTCGAGTTGCTCGTAGGACACGATGCGCTGCGCGTTCGGCGCGGCCTGGAACCGCCAGGCGAGGGCGCCGTCGGCGGCGCGGAGGCAGTACACCCAGCCGTCTCGGCAGCCGAACAGCAGCAGGCCGTCGTGGTAGGTGGGCGTCGAGTCGACCCGCCCGCCGGCTGTGAAGGTCCACACGTCGTCGCCGGTGGCGGCGTCGAGGCAGCGGATGCGGTGTGCGTCGCGTTCGGCCACCCAAAGACGGTCGCCCACGATCACCGGCTGCGAGCCACGGCCGGCCAGCTCCACCTGCCACAGCGTGCCGGGTTCGGCCGGCACCCGAGCGGCCGTCGCGCCGCTCCGCAGGCCGTCGCGCCGGTACATGGGCCAATCAGCGGCGGTGGCTTCCGGCCCGGGCGCGGCGGCGGCGTACGCCGGGCCCCGCTCAAGCTGCGAGTCGGCCGACGGACGCAGCGGCTCGGCCGGCTCCGCCGTGGTGGCCAGGAACCCGGGCTTCTTCACCCCGGGATAGCAGAAGCACTGGCTCGGCGGCGCGTAGAACAGCCCGTTGGCCGGCGTGGCGCCCGTGAAGCACGGCGCGCGGAGCCAGTCGTTCCGCATGTGGTCGTCCCCGACCAGGTCGACGAACTCGGCCCCGCGCTTTGGCCAAATGAGGAACCGTTCGGTCGCCTTGCTGCGATGGCAGCGGTAGTGGTGTCCGGGCGAAATGAGCTTGCCGATGGACAATTCCCGAATCACTTCGCCACTGTGCAGGTCGAACCCGCGCAGGAAGCCACCGCACCAGACGGTGCCGTCGATGACGAACAGGTCCGTGGGCTGGACGCATGCCTCGGCCTGCCCCCGGCCGCCCGGACGGCGCCACAGCGGCTTGCCATCGTCGAGCGATAGGGCACTGACATAGAGCCCGCGCTCCTTCCCTTCTTGCTTCAGGTGCCCGTGGAACAGCACCACGCCGTCGTCGACGACCAGCGTGCTGGCCGCGCCGACGGTCACGCCGACGTCGTTCGGCGTGCGCCACAGCTCCTCGCCGGTGCGCAGGTCGAGGCACACCAGTTCTTCGACATTGTGGTACACCAACCGCCCCGCCTGGGCCGAGAGGGCGTAGGGAATCACGCGCACCCGGTCCTTCTGCCACAACAGCTTGCCGGTGGCCGTGTCGACGGCCGCGAGGGTATCGTGCGGCGCGTCGCGTCCGAAACGGGCTGCGGCGCCGATCGACAACTCCTTCGGGATTTTCGCCACCAGCACGCCGTCGGAAAGGAGCATTTCGTCGGTTCCCCGCGTGCCTTCGAGGGCCTCCACCAGAATCTCTCCGGAGGCCGCGTCGAGCACCGAAACGGGCGAATCGAGGAAGCCCAGGGTCACGTACACGCGGTCGCCCTCGGCGATGAGTCGGCGCGGGATGGTGTGGTGCATCTGCCAGCGGTCGCCCCGGCCGACCTCGATGCCGTGCTCGGGTTGCCAGCCGCGCATGGGCACCTTCCACAGCAGCGTGCCGTTGAAGGCGTCGCGGGCAATCAAGTTGGCTTTCCACGGCAGGTTGCGGTACACGCCGGCGGGCGCTTCGTCGAAGATCATGAACACGCGGCCGCGGGCACTCACCACGGCGTTTACGCTCGTGGGCGTTTCGTGGCTGCGCGACCATCGCGGGCCGGCCACCCAGCGCAGGCGCGTCGGCGAGCCGACCCGCCGGTCGGGCGATACGGCGTTGCCGCCGGCGTCGTGCAGGAAGTGCGTCCACTGGCCGATGTCGTCCGGCCACGGCTCGGCGATGCTTTCCCACCCGTCGCCCCGGCGGAGGCACGCGACGCCCAGCGGGGCCAGCACGCGGCGGACCTCGTCGAGGGGCACGTCGCCCAGGTCTTCGGCCACCAGCAGGTTGACCGTATCGGTTACGTACGGTAGGTTCCGCCCGTCGAACAGGTCGACCGAAACCGGCCCGTACAGCCCGCGGGCGTGCAGCAGCTCGCGGGCCTTCGCGACGCGCTCGGGGTCGGTGTCGAGCCCGTGGACCAGGTAGCGGTCGTCAGCCCACAGCGCCGCAGTTCGTTCGCCGTCGACGCAACCGAGGTGGACGACCAGCCCGCCGCGAACGCCGCTTTCGGCCAGGACGGCCCGGGCGGACTCGGCCGGCGTGGAAGGCACCTCGGCTGTTGCCGACGCCGAGGAAGCGAGCAGGCCCAGGCAGCCCAGAAAAAGGACGGACCGCGGAAACGCGGAATGGCGATTGCGCATGATATGGTCTCCAGGACGTTCAATAGTGGAAAACGGGGCTAGCCGGCCGATTGGAGCACGGCTTGCCAGCGGCGGGGCATTGCGGCGAACGCGCGATCGTACGTGGCCTCCAGCGGGACCAGCACGTAGCCGTTGGGCTCGAGGTACAGCGGCATGTCGGGCATGGCGTCGCCCAAGGCCACCGGCTCGACATACGCCCGCACGCTCAATGCCGACTCGTACGCGGCCAGCGTGAGCGGTTTGCCTTCAACCGCGGCGAACGGTTGCCCGGTCACCTCTTCCCAAATTGCGGCATGGATGCCGCCCGGGTCGCGAGGGGTGGGTGGAAGCAGGTCGAGAACGAGCAAGTGAATCTGCCGGTCGAGCAGTTGGCCGGCTTTGTCGAGAAACATCCGGAATGCCTTCTGCCCCGACTTGTTGCCCGGCGACACGATCTCGACGACCGCCACCATCCGGTCGCCGCTGACGTGCCGGACCACGACGGTGCTTTGCTTGCGGCGGTAGAACTCCATGTCGGTCTCGGCGCGGATGCGCACTTTCGGCGGCGCGACCAGCAAGCCCACCCCGCCGCCGTTGGCCGTCTCGCCGGTCGGCCGGCTCGGTGCCGGTTCGTCTTCCCCCGGCACATGCTCCAGGGTCAGGATGTCGGGCCCGAACCCGGCCGCATGTTGCTCTGCCAGGGCGTAGTAGCCGTAAGGCAGAAGTCCGGTGTTCAAGGCACGCTTGATTTCTTCGATCCATGCATGATGGAAATCATGAAAGATTCCTGCTTCAACGCGGCGCCAATCGTGAATGGGCATGGCTATAGCTCCTTCCGGGGACATAGGACGTTCTTGCGCCACGGGGCCCCTCAGTCCACCTATTGTATCGTGCAAGCCGCCGGTCGGCGACCTTCCCAGCCATGCGGCACAGCCCGGCTGCCCAAGCAAACCGCTCGGCCGCCAGTTGGCCGGTGGTGGCAGGGTATAATTTTCCGTACCGAGCCGTTCGGCGCGTCGGCGAATCGAGCCACCCATTTGCGGCATAGTTCCCCTATAGACGCCAAGCCGGTCGACTGTGTATGATAATGGTAACGGTCCAAGGAATCTACCGGAGTGGAAGGTGATTTCGGCCGCTCGCCTCAGGGCGCGTCGTGCTTTTACCGATGTTTTGAGGCTTCGGGCGTTCAGTGCAATGGCTACCACAACTTTCCTCGAAGGAAGTGCAACCCGAACCTGGGGAGGCCATACGGCCGAGCACTTCTGCGACGAGCTGGTCGCGCGCTATAAACAAATCCTCGACCAGCAGCGATTGAGCTGGACCGAACACCACCAGTTGCTCCGGGCGCTGGGCGCCGGCGGCCAGGGAGTCGTGTTCCTCAGCGAGCGCCGCGGGACCGACAGCTTCACGCTGCCGGTGGCTATCAAAGTCTTTTCGCCGGAACGGTACGAGGACGAGCGATCCTACGACGACGCCATGGGCCGCATGGCCCAGGTAGCCGCCCACGTGGCGCAGATCCAGCAAGACAACCTGCTCGACGTCCACAACTGGATCGACCGCGACCGGATCCGGTTGATGGAAATGGAATGGGTGGACGGGTTCGACCTGAAACGGCTGCTCACCCAAAAGATGCTCGAATGGATCCATTACCATGTGAGCAACAAGCGGTGGCGATATGTCAACCAGGTGATCGTGACCGCCGGGCCGATACAGCCGCGGGTGAAGCCGGGCGTGGCCATTGCGATTGTGCGCGATTGCCTGGCCGCGCTGGCCGCGCTGCACCGCAATGGAATCGTCCACGGCGACTTGAAGCCGTCCAACATCATGCTCAAGCGGACGGGAAACGCGAAGATCGTCGATTTGGGGTCGGCGTTCGAATTGGACAATGCCCCGACCCGCCGCAGTTGCACGCCCACCTACGCCGCCCCCGAAGTGCTCGACGGCGAGGCGTGTACGCCCCGAAGCGACCTGGCCAGCCTGGGCTACGTGCTGATCGAAATGCTATCGGGCTCGCCGGCGTTTGCCGGCTTGACGAGCTACCAGGAGTTGCTCGAAGCCAAGCGGTTTTTAGCGCAGCGGCTCGGCCGCATTTTGCCCGAAGAGGTCGTGTGCAACGAGTTGCTGATGAGTTTTTGCCGTGGCCTGGTCGCGCCGGACCCCTCGCGACGTTTCCCCAGCGCGGAAGCGGCCGACCTGTTGAAGGAGGGAGCAGCCAGCTTCCACCGGCAGCTCATCAAGGGCGACCTGGCCAGCGAATACGACAACGAAATCCGCTTGTGGCTCGAAGAACTCGATTGCCCCGGCGAAGACGACGCCCCGCCGAAGCTGGAATAACAAACCGTCATAGTTCAAGCCGTTTGCCCAACTCGTGGCTGCGGCGCGCTTGCTGAACAATCCACAAGGCGCGGTAGGCGTCTTCCAAGTCGCACGTGCGACGCAGCAGGCTGGTCACGCAGCGGTAGAAATGGCTGAGAAGCTGTTCGCCAACGGGCCGCTCTCCGTCGAGCGACTCCTGATGGCGGCCCGCCGCGTCGAACCAAACCACCGAGGCCGGCAGGTCGACGAAGGCGATTCCGTTCTCGCAGCCCACCTGCAATTCGGCCAGCGGCCTGTAGCCAACGGCCTCCTTCCAGTCGGCGGGAATGTAGCGCCCGCAGCTTATTTGGGCTACCGGGCCCGTACCGGGACTCGCCCGATCCGAAAAGTCGAGCGACATCATCTGGTAGTCCTCGACGCGCACCCCGCCGCCGTGATGCATCAGGCCGGTGACCCAGGCAGGCTCACGGCCGACGACGTACCGGCACCAGTCGACCAGTTCGACCAGGTCGCGCACGGCCGAATGCTCCTCGGTACGGCCGGCCAGTTGGCATTTGGCCTGCGGCACGGCGATGCGCCGGTGGCAGAAGAGGAGTTCGGGCGGGCCAAGTTGGGTGGCAAGCAGCTCCTTCAAGCGGATGGTGGCCAGAGCGTGGCGGCGTGGGAACTCGGAAACGAAAGCGATTCCCGTGTTATCGACCTGCTGCTTGACCCGACGTGCTTCCTGAGGATCGAGGTCGAGCCCGGCCGCGCAATAGACCGCTTTGCCCGCCTCGCAGGCGGCCAGAATGGGCAGAGCGCCGTACCATTGGGGCGCCAGCATGAGCACCGCGTCGATGTCTTCACGACCAACCAGCGCCCGATACCCCTCCACCACATTGGCACCAAACTCAGCCCCGGCTTGCTGAGCCCGGTGACCGACCTGATCGCAAATCGCCCGCACCTCGAATCGATCCGACAGCGCGCGCAGCGCCGGCGCATGCCGCTGCTGCCAGGCGTCGCCCAACCCGATCAAACCAACACGAAGCTTCATAAACGGACAACCTATTGGGGGGGTATGTCAAGAATTGTCGCGGCCTGCACCGGGAAACGGAAGACCCTAAAAACCGTCCCCTCCTTGCCTTCGGCTGTTCGCTTGAGTAAACTGTACCGGTGCTGTCAATGTGCGGCGCGTCTGCGCAGTGGCCTCGTGCCACCTGCCGAGGCGCGGGCACCGAATGTGCAGCGCGCTGCCAAACGAGTCGGTTCCGCCGAAATGTCCTCGCCTGAGTTCCCGCCAAGACCCCGCTACGTGCCCCAGGAGAACCCGCCATGTTGGGTGTTATGTTATCCGCCGTTCTGTCGCTTGCACTTCCAGGTTCCGAGGCCGAGGCCGAAACCTACGCGGCGGCGTACAAGACGATCGTGGAGTCGGGAAGGCCGATGGTTGTCCTGGTAGGCACCGACTGGTGCCCCCCGTGTGTGGCAATGAAACGGCATGTGTTACCGGAATTGCGCAAGCGGCGGTGCTTCAAAAAAATCGCTTTTGCCCGTGTGAACAGCGACCAGGAAGCGGACCTGGCCAAGCGGCTTACCGGTGGCGGCGCCATTCCGCAAATGATCATGTTTCGACGGACGGCCGATGGTTGGGTCCGCCGCAAACTCATTGGCAGGCACAACGTCGACGCGGTTGAGCGGTTCATCGAGCAAGGCATCGCATTGGATCACGCAAGCAGACGCCGGGAAAGCCATCGGCTGACTTCCGGCCAACGGTAAGCATCGGCAAAGAAATAACTGTCCGATGTCCCCTCTCCCTCGGTGGGAGAGGGTAGGGTGAGGGGGGAAGAAAATACGTCAGTTATTTCTTTGCCGATGCTAACCCAACCTGCACCGGCGATT
>SKZG01000380.1 GCA_007127495.1 Planctomycetales bacterium | reverse complement strand
GCCCGAAATGCCCGGCACCGGCTTGTACGTTTCCAGGTCCGCATCGACTTGTACCTGCGCCGCGACCACACCGGCGGTTGCGGCAACAACAATCATCACACACACGATCTTGCAAAGACTTTTCATCAGACTCTCCTGTTACTTGGGTTCAGCCGGCGGGCGCACACGGCCCGCCACGCTCGTGGATTGACCACAACAAAAAAACGACTCAATCTTACTACCGAACTCGTACTGCTACGGGATGACCTCCTTTCTGCGCGTCGCGCGGCCATTTGGGTGGTGTTGCCTGCAAACGGTTGCGATGCACCGCTTGACTACTAAAACCATGATACGCCTCGAATGTTAGGAAAGTGCGCAGTTTGTGTTAGCGTTCCGTAAAAAATGGCTGTTGGCAAGTTGTCAATCTGCCCAGTGTTGGCAGTGTGCCGCTCGCCTCTCCTTGTTGCTTGGTTCTAGGTTGCCGGGGCATCGGGAAGCGCGTCACGAAACCGGTAGCCTATTCCTCGCACGGTCTCGATGTAGCGTCCGGCTTCGCCCAGTTTCTTCCGGATGGCGACAATTTGCACGTCAATGGCCCGATCCGTGATGGCATAGTTGTCGCCGTGAACGCCGTCGAGTATCTGCTGGCGTGTAAACACACGGCCCGGCTTTCCGGCAAGGAATGCCAACACGCGGAACTCCGTGGCGGTCAGGTCGATCGTGGTTTCGCCGCGAACGACTTGATAATGGCCGGGGTGAATTAGCAGCTCGCCTGCTTGCATCGGCTGGTCCGAAACGTCGGTCTTCACAACGGTGGTCTGCTGCACCTCTTGCGGCTGGGATGCCCGCCGCAGCACCGCGCGGACGCGGGCGACGAACACCTTGGGGCTGAAGGGCTTGGGCAGGTAATCGTCGGCGCCGAGGTTCAGGCCTGCAACGACGTCGGCCTCGCCGCCCTTCGCCGACACAATGAGGACGGGCACGGCCTGCAACTTCGGATCGTTCCGCAAACGGCGGCATACGCTTAGGCCGTCGATGCCGGGCAGCATCAGATCCAGCACGACGAGGCTGGGAATCTGTTGGTGGACCAGTTCCAACGCTTCCTCCCCCGACGCGGCACCCACGACGCTATAGCCTTCCTTCAGCAGGTTGTAGCACATCAGTTCGCGGATTTCCGCTTCATCTTCCACCACGACGATTCGCGGCCTCGACGGGCTGAGCCATTGCGGCGAGGCCCCGAGCCGCTGCCCGCCATCGGTGCTGGTGATTCTGCGTCTTTCCACCATAATCCTGCCCAGAGGGAACCGGCGTTCGCCGCCAACACCACCCAAGATAGCAGCCGATTGTTAGCGGATTGTTAGGGTTGTGTAAAAAATGCGTTAGAAAAGACCTCCATCCAGGGAGGGCCATGTCCCACTCGTAGAGACGGTGCTGTTGATGTTCAGACCGTTCCGGGGCCAGGCTCTACGCGCCGCGGCCTAGAACCGCTCTTTCCGTAAGATGGGCTTCAGCCCGTCAAATCGAAGACGGACAAGAAATGTCCATCCTACAAAAGCGCAACAACGGCATGCGACGAGTCATACATGGCGAAACTTACCAGTCGCCCAGGTATACCGCGCCGCCGTGTCACTGCAACTGGCTTTCCTGATTGCGTCCCCACTGCGGGGCGGCCTCCGCGCTCTGCGGCCGCGGTTTCCCGAATCCATTCTCTTAGACTGCGACCGGTTTGATGGCGACGCGCACGAAACGGCCCGAGGCCGCGGCGGTGACGGCGTCATTGATTTGGAAAAGCGGGAAAGCCGCCCCGACCAGTTCGGCGCAAGGATACCGCGCGGCATGCCGATCGAGAAACTGGATTGCCTGCCCGAGGTGACGAGGGTGGTAATTGTGGATGCCCTTGAGCGTGAGGCACTTTCGCGTCAGCAGGTTTCCGTCCAGGCCGAGGTCGCTTCCGGGCGAAACGAGCCCCGCCACGAGATACCGGCCGCCGATGCGGAGCGCGGCCACCCCGTCGCTGATCGCCTGCGGCGAGCCACACACTTCAAACGCCACGTCGGCGCCGAGGCCGCTGGTATGCTCTCGGACGCGATCGGCAATCCGTCCGATTCCAGGATCGGCCGAGTTCCAGCACGCGTCGGCCCCGAACCGTCGGGCGAGTTCAAGCCGCTGGGGGTTGGTATCGGTAACGAAGACTCTCTCCGCGTCCGCTTCGCGGCATAAGGCCACGAGGTTCAGGCCCAGCAGCCCGGCCCCCTGGATCCATACCGTCTCGCCGCGGCGCAGGCCGACGGTCTCGACCGCGTTGACCGCCGTCGCCAGTGCGCAGTTGGCCGGCGCGGCCGCTTCGTCGGTTATCGCGTCGGGAATCCGGAAGATGGCCGTTCCCGGAAAAAGGTAGATGTGCTCTGCGTATCCCCCGGTAAGCTGCGGCGGATCGTCGCAGCACGTGTGGCCGTACTTGCGAAGCTTGACGCACTTCTGCGGCAGGTCCAGGTCGCAGTAGGCGCACGCGGCGCAGGAGACCATGATGGACCAGGAGACGCGGTCGCCCACGCGGAGCGGACTGCCGAAACCGTCCCGGTCGAGCCCGACCCCCAGGGCAACGACCTCGCCGACGATTTCGTGGCCGAGGATAAGCGGTGCCGGCTCCCGGCGGCGTCCAAAGATCGTGTGCAAGTCAGAGCCGCAAATGGTACTCATGCGCACGCGGCACAGCGCAGCCCGAGGCTCGATCTGCTCGGGCAAATCGAACGAACAGACTTCGAGCGGTTTGCCGACTTCGGTGAATACAGCGGCGTGCGATGCGGCCATGGCAATTCGGGTTACGGCTTCTCGCCCTGTGCCAGCCGGGCGTTGATCTCGGCCACGATGCCAGGCAATTGGCCGATCCGGTCGATGACGTAATGCGCGCCGGCCTGGGCGAGTTTTTCATGGGCGCGTCGGCGACACAGCTCTCGCGTAGCTGGTCGAAGGGCCGCCAGATCGGCCTCGGAAAGACCCATCTCGTTGCCCGACTCCACCACGGCAACCGTCCACATGCCCGCGTTCAGTCCCTCTGCCACGTCGACGGGTGTATCGCCCACCTTCACCAGGGCTTCTGGTGGGTACACGTTCAGGTGCATGGCGGCCTTCAGGGCCATCCAGGGCGCCGGGCGGCCGGCGGGCACCTCGGTGACGGCCACCGATACGTCAGGCCGGTAGCCGGCCCGCAGGGCTGCCTCCATGCAAAGCTGCATCATTTCTGCGTTGTAGCCGGTCGTGGCGCCGATGCCCATCCCCTGCGCTCGCAGCGAATCGACCACCTCGACCACGCCCGGTATGACGTTGCAATACTGAGGAAGCACCTCAAGCTGAAGCGGGATGAACTCCTGGAAGAGCGTTTCGACGTCGGCTTCGGTGGGTGGGGTGTCGTGCCGGGCGGTCCATTGCTCCCGGAGTTCCGGCAGTTGAAGCATCGCGCGGATGTGGTCCCGCTTGTGCATGCCCATCGGGCTTCGGGCCTGCGCGTCCGTGGCCATCACGCCGTGCCGGGCGAGCACGTTGACGAAGGCGCCGGCGGGAGCGAGGCAGCCGAAATCGAACGTCGTGCCGGCCCAATCGAAAATGGCGGCCCGAAGCGGGCCGCGGTAGGTGCGGTGGAATGTGAAGCTCATGGCTATTCAGCGTTGGAATCCGAAGGGGTTGGTCAGGACGGTGCCGCCGCTGCCGGTCAGCTCGGCCCGCACGTACGAGCCGATGCCCGGCGTGGCCCGATAGTTCAGCACCGGCCCGGTATGCACCACCTGTCCGTCGGCAATCCAAAGGTAGCCGTCATCCGGAAGGGGCTCTTCACCGTGTGTGGCCTGAATGGTCAGCGTGCCGGCCTCGGCGTCGTGGTCGATGCGTGTGACCGCCGGCGTGCCGCCGACCGATTGGCTTGCGGCATCGTGCAGCCGGATGGTGGCCGAGAAGAAGGCGCCCCGGCAAATGGCGCCGCGCACGGCGGCCTCGTCGAGCGCCGGGGCCAACACCACGATCCAATCGCGGCCCAGGTGCGCCATGCTGTGCATGTCGTCGGTCGAGAATCCCCACACGGGCCGAGCCGGCATGAGACGCGCGAGCAGCTTGTCCCACAACTCGCGGTCGAGCGCGTACTCGCTGAGCGGACGCGTTCCGTTGAGCACCTCCATGCCGATCAGGTTTTCGTGCGCGCCGAACAGCTCGGCGTAGCGCTCGGCTACGTGCGCGGGCACTCCCGCCTCGTCGTCCTGCGAGGTGGCGAACCGGAGCGCCATTTGCGACGCGCCGGACCGCTTCAGCGCCGCGGGCACATCCGTCGCGGCAACCGGCGCGCCTTGCGGCGTGACGATGGCGGGAAACGGCCCCGCCGCGTTACCGGCCGAGTCAGCCACGGGGCCTACAACCGCCGCCCCGGCCTCGGCAGGCGTATCGTCCGGATGCTCGAACGTGTATTGCACCAGCAGGTCTTTGGTCGAAGGTCCGCCGGGTTTCCCGGGCACGTCGCCGCGGAACACGGCCGCCAATTCCTCACCCGACAGGGCCCGCTGCCAGAGGCGCACATGGTCCAGGTCGCCGGTGAACGTGGTCGAGCCGGTGCGCGTATCGCGGCCGAGGTGGTACAGGTCGCCCAGCAGGTCGAAGGCGCCGGCCGTGTCGGGCGCCGCGCCGGCCGGCCGCCCGTCGAGGTACAGCCGGACCGTTTGCCCGTGGCGGACCGCCGCCAGATGATGCCACTGGCCGTCGCGCGTATCGACGTCGAGCGTGGCGGCGGCGACGTTCAGATCGACGGTGCGGTCCCCTTCGACCGGGGCCAGGTAAATGCGTATGCGGTTGTCGGTGTGCAATTCCAAGTTCAGGGCCCCGCCCCGGCCGCCGGCATAGTTGCCCATCAGGATGTTGCGGCCGGCGTCGGTCGTGCGGAACCATGCCTCGACGGTGAAATCGGCCTGCGCGATGCTACGGAGCGCCGCCGTCAGTTCGACCTGGAGGCCGGGCACGCGGCGCTGCTCGCGCGGCCAGTGCATGGCCGGGTGCGCCAGCACGGCCACCCCGCCCGCCTCGGCGACCTCGGCAATGGCTGCTTCCAGGTTGCGCGTTTGCGTGGCCAGCGTGCAGAAGAGGCTCAGCGTGTGATGATGCCGCGAAAGCTCGTTGCCGGCGACGGCCACCATGCCCAACCTTGCCGGGTCGGCGCCGAACTTCTGCCAGGGCCACGTGCATCGGTCGTGGTCGGTGATGGCCAGAATGTGGTAGCCCCGCTGTTGATAGTGGCCGATGACTTCGGCGGGCGGCATGCGGCCGTCGCTTTGCGTGGTGTGCGTGTGCAGGTTCGCCTTGTAGTGGCCGGTTCGCTCCCAGTCGACGGCTGCGTAGGGATTCATCTTCAATACCACCTCGCCCATAGCATGGGCCGGCGGCAGCAGAAGTCCCGGCGACAGTGCGGCGGCGACGGCCAACGGCGGGTTGGGAATCGGGTCGCTCTTGGCAAGGATGCGGATTCGCCGCGGGTCGACCACACCCTGCTGCACGGCCTTGATGTACGACTCGAATGGCGCGGCGGCCACGTCGACGTGCCCCTCGCGCAGCGCACTGAGCGAGTTCCCGTGACTGCCGGTAATCAGTATTTGGCTCAGATCGCGCACCGGGTCGATGCCCTCCTTCAGCAAGATGTTCAGCGGGTATACGAACCCCGACGAGGAACTCGGGTCGGTCAGGGCGAGGGACCGGCCGCGGAGGTCGGCGATCGTACGGACCGGCGAATCGAGCCGCGTGAACAGCCCTGAATAGTAATACGCCCCGCCGTCCATCTCGCCGATGGCCAGCACTTCGACCGGCCCCCGTCCGCGGGCTGTGAGGAACGACACGGTTCCCATGTAGGCCAAGTCGATGCGCCCTGAGGCGATTGCCTCCACAACGGTCGAATAGCTCTGTCCGACGCGTATTTCGAAGGCGTAACCCGTGTGTCGGGCAAGTGAGTCGAACAGAGGCTGCCAATCCTCCCGTGTTCCATCTTCGGTGCCTCCGTCGGAAGGGACGAGCATGACTCGCAACGGGGCCATTCGCTCCATGGTGTCGCGAAGCTGCGCCGCCGTGGAAGCACACATGGCGGTCAAGAGGATCGCGGTGATCCACGGTACCCGGCGGAACGTTGTCATACTGCTATGCCTTGGCTCAAGGGAGCGATGTGCGTTTTCAAAGACCGTTCGCGGGGCTCTGCGCCGAGGATAGCCCCGGTTGAAGCGATCATATCGTTGGCAGGGCTTTGCCCGCGTAGCGCAGCCAGCCCCATCCGCGAACGGTCGCCACTGATACTACAGCCGCTTTGTTAGCTGATTGTGAGTGCCGTGTTAGTTTTGTGTTAAAGACACGAACGCGGCTCAGCCCCTCTCGCGGCCGAACCCTCTCTTGCTGTGGCTCTTCCGTTTCTGGGTGCAGCGCATCCGTTGTTTTCGGGACGGCACAGCGGCGTGTGCCTACTACATTACGCGGCCTGCACCTGGAAACGGAAGAGCCCATATTTTTTACACAACCTTAACCGAATGCTAATACTCGGCTAACAATGAATGTGCATAATGTGTCGAGCAACAGCCGACACCCGGCGCGTTGTCGGCCCAGCGCGGGGCGGCCTCCGCGCTCTGCGGCCGTGGTTTCCCCAGTCCCAGGAGCCCGCCCCCAATGGACGCCGAACACGAGTCGAAAGCCGACCTGCACGTCCACAGCAAGTATTCCGACCGGCCCAGCGAATGGTTCCTGCGCCGCATCGGGGCGCCGGAGTGCTTCGTCGAGCCGCTGGAGTTATACGAGCGGGCGCGCGACCGCGGCATGGCGTTCGTGACCATCACGGATCACAACTGCATCCGCGGCGCGCTGGAAATCGCCCACCTGCCGGGCACGTTCCTCTCCAGCGAAATCACCACATATTTCCCTGAGGACGGCTGCAAAATCCACGTGCTGGTGTACGGCATTACGGAGGAGCAGTTTCGCACGATCCAGGAACTGCGCGCGAGCATCTACGATTTGCACCGCTACCTGACGCCGGCGTCGATCGACGCGATGGCGAGCCGGCACAACATGGCGCCCACCGGCCCGGAACCGTGGGTCAAGTGGTTCACCGGTGGCAGCGACGACCACAGTGGCGTGTACACGGCCTGGGCACACACCGTGACGCCTTACGCGGCCGACGTTCCGGAGTTCCTTGCCCAGCTTCGGCGCGGCGCGCACCAGCCGGCAGGCGGCTCCGGCAGCAGCGTGATGATGGGCCACAGCTTGTACCATATTGCCTACAGTTACTACAAGGCCCGCTTCGTGCGCGGCGGCAACGGGAGGCCGACGCTCATGGGGCGGGTGTTCGAGAAACTGCTGGAGCGAGCCGAAGCCGAGCGGCGGCCGGCCGGGTTCGGCCAGTGGATGCGCGACCTCGCCACCGGATTCGTCTGGGCGCGGAAGAAAGCCCGCCTTAGCGAGGTCGAACGCCTGCTGGTCGATGATTTCGCAGCGCTGTTCTCCAGGGAGCCGCAGCGCGACACGGCTTCCCCGCCCCTGGATCATCGCCGCACATTCGAAATCGCCTGCCAGATTTGCCATACGCTGGGCTATAGCTTCCTGAGACGGTTCGAGAAGCACGCACGCGAAGGCCGGCTGCTGGAAAGCCTCCAAATGATCGCGTCGCTCGGACCGGTGGCGCTCAGCATGGCGCCGTACGTCGCCTCGTTCGCGGCTCAGCACAACGACGAAGCGTTCCTCAGCGACTTGGCAGGCCGTTTCCCGTCGGCGCAGCACCTGCGGCAGAAGGGGCGGCGCAGGGCCTGGGTGACCGATACGTTCGCCGACGTGAACGGGGTGACCCGCACCATTCGGGCCCTAGCCGCCGAGGCGCACCAATGCGGCATGCCCTTGACGGTCATCACCTGCCTCGAACACGCACCGGAAGCGCCGTTCGATGTGAAGAACTTCGCGCCGATCGGGACGTTCGGCATTCCGGAGTACGAGTCGCAGCGAGTCAGCTTCCCGCCCTTCCTCGAAGTGATCGAGTACCTGGAGAAGCAGCGTTTCGATGAAGTGATCATCTCGACACCCGGCCCACTCGGCCTGACGGCCCTGGCCGGCGCGCGGCTGCTGAACCTGCGCACCACGGGCATCTATCACACCGACTTCCCGGTGTACGTCGGCCGCATGACGCAAGACGACATGCTGGAAGAACTCACGTGGAAGGCGATGCAATGGTTCTACGAGCAGATGGACCGGACCTTGGCGCCGAGCGAGTACTACCGCAAACACCTGGCACACCATGGGTTCGACCCGACGAAGCTCGGGCTGCTGATGCGCGGCGTCGACACGGCCGAG
>SKZG01000451.1 GCA_007127495.1 Planctomycetales bacterium | reverse complement strand
GCGGGGCGCACCATGGAGGCCGTCCAAGCCCTCGAGCCGGCAATCAGCGCCGTCGAGCAGATCGAGAGCACCGAAGTTCGCGCAGGCGCGCTGGCGGGCATCGCGCGGGCCCAGGCTGCGGCCGGCCGGGTGGCTGCCGCGGAAAAGAGTATCGCCGCGGCCGAAAAGCTCATCGGGCAAATCGACGATCCTTACGGGCAGACGCTCGTGAAAGGCGAACTCGCCAAGGCGATGGCTCGGATGGACCGGCCCGAGGAGGTCGAGCGAATCATGGCGGCCTCGCTGGAAGCGGCTCGATCCGTGGCCGACGACCGGACCCGCGCCAATTGCATCGCCCTGGTGGCGGCGCAGCTTCACGAGCTAGGCAATCGCGAGGCCGCTCGCGAGGCCCTGGGCGAGGCCACCGCCGCCGCCCGCGCCATCGAAAACCCGCACAGCAAGGCCCACGCCATGTGCGACGTCGCAACGAAGGCGGCCGAGGCCGGCTACCGCCGAGCCGCCCATCGCCTGCTCGCCGAAGCCGAGGCCGTGGCCGAGTCGATCCCCGACCGCGATCTGAGGCTCCAAACCCTCGAAAAAGTGCGCACCTTGATGTTTACCATTCCCAAGTGACGACAAACGTGGCTCTTCCGTTTCTAGGTGCAGGCCGCTTCAATGTCGTAGACACACGCCGTGTGCCGTCGCTGAAACAAAGGCGGTTTGCACCTAGAAACGGAAGAACGACCAAGGTTGGCGAGGGCTGCCGGCGATGAGCGTGCGTGCGAGGGTGGATCAATGGCTCCGAAGGTGGTTCCCCAAGAAACCGCTCGGCCGGCGGGGCGAGGACGCGGCCGCCCGATACCTTCGCCGGCGCGGCTACCGCATCCTGGGTCGGGGGCAAAGCTGGAAAGGCGGCGAGTTGGATATCGTCGCCCTGTCGGGCGAAACGATCGTCTTCGTCGAAGTACGCACGCGCACAAGCGACGTACCCACCCGACCGGAGGAGTCGGTCGACTGGAACAAGCAGCGCCGGCTCACCCGCCTGGCCGTCGGCTACCTCAAACGGCACCGGCTCTTCGATCGGCCCGCCCGCTTCGACGTGATTGCCGTCGTTTGGCCGGAAGGCACCCGCCGCCCCGCCATCCGCCACGTTGAAAACGCCTTCCCCGCCATCGGCCTACCGGGGTTCTATTCGTAGCGAACTATGCTTAGGGTCAGCGTGTACAGGCCTATATTCCTTCGAGGAGCGCTCTCTGCGTGTCCTCTGTACGGTGGCACTCGTTTGCCAACTCATACAGCTTGTTGAGCCAGCCTTATGCCCTCCAATTGCAGGCAGCCACAAGTCCAGCATAGGCTACGATGAAAAGCAATCGCAAAACGGAATCCAGGTGGGCCAATGGCTCAATGCTGAGCGGCTGTCTCAACGCAAATCGCTTCCCATTAATTCGCACCGCCACCAGCCATCCGCCGACACGTTCATAATCACTTACAACCGCGTGCTCAAACTGTGCATGGCAGTTCGCGCAAAGGAGAAGGAGATTTGCAGGGTGGTGACCTACGTTCGGGTCGAGGTGGTGAATCTCAAAGAAAGGCTCACCATTCGTTTTCCGGAATGTGAACGAGCATATCTGGCACTTGCCTTCATGCAATTCACGAAGGAGGATGCGGATGCCGGATGGGACATGTCCACTTCGCTGCGTTCGTGACGCTGACATCAGGGGGCGCGGTTGATACGAATCTTCTCGTGCGATCCTCAACAGCTCTTCTCTTGCTATCAGACTTCGCCGTCTGTTGGTGAGCTGAACAAGCTGCTCAAAACTCTCAAGAGCCGCGCCATCGGTCCGTGCGAGCTTCAACGTCTGCCGGGCATTCCGCCGACGTTTTGCTTGGATATAAGACTCAAGTGCTACACGGTAGGTTCGTGTTCCGGTTTCCACCCCTTCGAGCGTTATCGTCAATCGATCGCCTGGTTTCACGTCGCGCCGTGCAAACCAATGGCTCAGGCCAAAGAGCCGTCTTTCCTTGACCTTCTTGTCGTTTGGTAAGTACCACTTCTGCTCCATCTCGTCTTCATCGTCGAAAACGACGTTGACGTGACATTTGTCCGGTGGGAACAGATGCGCGTGTTTCCTGGGTATAGCGAGCAAGCCCTTGGCCAACCGGCTCTTCGTGACCCGTATGGAAAAAGTATTCGACGCCGCTACTTGCATCTCCCGGAACCCCGACCATTTTGCGGTTGTCTCCGACAAGCATCGATTTGTACTGTGGGTCGATATCCATTGACCAAACACAGCGCGACGACCCGCGCCAGAAGCGCCCTGCACTGTACACGGCGCGAAAACCATTCTACGCTGGCGGTGCCAACGCCACAACCCGCGCCCCGAAAGCTGTTGTACATTTGGCCACTATACACCATAAGTGTACGACGAATGCGTCATTCAGGGGGCATTCGGCGGAGGGAGCGGTTATTGCCGCTACAACTGGTCAGCCTGCCATGCGCTCCAAGTGCGCCCTATGCCAGCAGCCCGACAGGCCGCTTCCAGCACGCGAGCATGTTGCGATGCAAGTGCCGATAACGTACACTCTGGTATAATGCCTATTCAGGTGTCCAAGTTTTCAAAAATCGTAGTGCAGGAGAAACACTGCCATGTTGTCGAGTTCGCACCGATCCCTACGTCTTCTATTATGCGTGTTCCTGGTGACGGCACTACCGGCCCTTCCCAGCGACTCGAATCTCATGGCGGCCGACTCGCACGACGCGCCGCAAGAAGCCGACGCGGAATCGCCCGACGCGTCTGAGGAACCCACCGAATCGTCCGTGGAAGCCGATGAGCCGGCCGCGCCCGCCGCTACCCGGCCCTCACTCGGGCAGTTGAAAGAGCGTTTGGCCGACCGGGCGATGCGATCCGACGAAGCGACGGAAGAGCCCGAGCAAGACCAGGCACAAGCGCAGGACGAAAAGCCGTCGCCGAAAGAAGCTCGCGACGAAAAGAAGGAAACGCCCAAGGCCGAGCCGGCCAAGAAGACGCTCACCGTGGCCGACCTGACCCTCCGCGGCGGGTTCCCCGAGGGCCCGGCACAGCAGGGCCTTTTCGGTGAAATGCACAGTTCGCTCGATTCCATGATCGGCCGGCTCGACGCCGCCGCCGAGGACGACGCGGTCAGCGCAGTCGTTCTTCGCATCGAGCGGCTGGCACTCGGCCGCGGCAAGCTCCATGAACTTCGCTGCGCCGTCGCGCGCATTCGCGAGGCAGGTAAGCCGGTTTGGGCCGTTCTAACCAGCGCCGAGCCGGCCGAGTACCTGCTGGCCGCCGCGTGCGATCGCATTGTCATGCCCGAAAGCGGAATGCTCGTTCTGCCCGGCGTGCGCGCTGAGATGACCTTCTATAAGGGCTTGCTCGATAAGCTGGGAATCCAATTCCAAACGGTCCAGATGGGCAAGTACAAGGGCGCCGCCGAGCCCTATTCTCGCGCCGAAATGAGCGGGCCGCTCCGCGAAAGCATCGGCGCCCTCGTGGACGATCTTTACGAGACGCTTGTGCAAACCATTGCCGCCGAGCGCAACCTGGAGGATTACCGGGTCAAAACCCTGCTCGACGTCGGCGTGTTCACCGCCAAAGCCGCGAGGCAGGCCGGCCTGATCGACGAACTCGTCTATGCCGATCAAATCGAAGAGCGGCTCCGGCGCGAATTGAAGGCCGATCGGGTCCGGCTCCTCTCCGACTACCGAAGGAAACAAATCGACACCAACTTCACCGGCATGACCGGGATGATGAGGCTATTCGAACTCATGCTCGGCGGCAGGCCCGACGCAACGGCGACCGCGGCGAAGAAGATCGCCGTCGTCTACGCAGTCGGGCCCATCATGGAGGGGAAGAATACAACCGACCTGTTCGGCGGGCAATCGGTCGGATCGGCCACCATGGTCGAAGCGCTGCGCAAGGCCGCCAACGACGCCAAAGTGGCCGCCATCGTATTGCGAATCGACAGCCCCGGCGGCTCCGCCATCGCCAGCGACCTGATCTGGCGCGAAACCGTTCGCATCGAGAAGCCGGTGATCGCCAGCATGGGCGACGTGGCCGGCAGCGGCGGATACTACATCGCCATGGGCGCCGACGAAATCTTCGCCGAGCCCGAAACCATCACCGGCTCGATTGGCGTGGTGGGCGGCAAACTCGTCCTCGGCGGGCTGTACGACAAGCTCGGCCTGACCACCGAGGTCGTCGCGCGCGGGAAGAACACCGGACTGTTCTCTGCCACGGAACCGTTCACGGCGGAGCAGCACAAGGTTGTTTCCAAGACCCTTCGCGAGGTCTACCGCCAGTTTGTCGCCAAGGCCGCCAAGGGCCGGAACATGGACCTTGCGAAGCTCGACGCCTTGGCCCAGGGCCGAGTGTACACCGGCCGCATGGCGGCGGAGGTCGGGTTGGTGGATCGACTGGGCACCCTGGCTGACGCGGTAGCTGCCGCGAAGCGAGCCGCCGGGATCGAGGACAGCGAGAAGGTGGAAATCCTCATGCTCCCGCGCCCCCGCACCCTCTTCGAGCAATTGTTCAGCGACCCCGCCGCCATGACCGAGCTTCGCGCGCTGGCCCCCGCCATTGCCCCCGACCTTGCCGGCCCCCTATTGGCCCGTATCGATATGCTCCGCCGCCTGTTTGTCGAGCCCGCCCTGGTGTGGATGCCCTACGAAATCCAGATCCGCTAGCGGTCTGTCCAGCTAGACTTTACCAGTTGAAGTATTCGAGTACATCGTGCGTTTGCGGGCACAAGCGGCGCTGTCTGTCCATTTTGAACAGGAGTTAACCGAGGCAACGGAGGGCACGTGCTCCGTTGCCTCCGTCGACTCAGTTGAGTTATACTCGCCGCGTGCCGTTATTGCGCTTTTGTAGGATGGACATTCTTGTCCGTCTTCGCTTTGACGGGCTAAAGCCCATCCTACGGAAAGCGCAGTTCTAGGCCGAGGCGAGTATATTTGCCCGAGAAGACCATGCCGCAATCGTTGGTCCGGAATCTGGGAATGTAGGGCAATCTGTGCCGACTGAACCGGAGGTACGTTAAGTTCCGATTGCGCCGGCTCCGATGAACATTCTGTGCTCGTGCGGCAGAAACGACAATCGTTCGCGGGGGATGGTGCCAGGTTTCGCCGCGGATGGGGGATATCTCGCGGATAACGCCCTAGTTGCCGCGAAAACGGGACGGTCCCCGTCGCTCCCGTCGGCCGGTCTCCGTTTTGGGAGGGAAACAAATGAAACGTCGGTTTCGGATTGTCTTTGGGGTGACGGTGGTCACCATCGTTTTATGCGGGCATGCGCCGGGTCAGGAAGCGGGGCGCTCGGGTCGAAGCCAGGCCGCGGCGCGGCAGCAGGTCGGCCATGCCCTGGCGCGCGCCAGGGCCGGCGGGCAGCTCACGCCCAAACAACGCGACGCCATTCTGGCGATGGCCGGCAAGCAGCTAACCCGGAGCGAGTTTGAGCATCTCAGCCGCTGGCTCGTCGGCACGCGACGACCGCCGAACCGCGAACAAACCGCGCTCACCATGCCGAGTCCTTTCCACCAGGCAAGCCGGCCGTCGCTTGTATCGCGCATCGGCCCGCAGGCACCGCTTCCCGACGTGACCCCGGTCGTCTTCGTTCACCGTTTGGCTCCACGCGAGCCGCCCGCCGAGGAGAAATCGGCGCTGGGGTTCAGCGAGGTGGTGTGCCCGGGCCGCCCGTAAAAGGCGACAGACCGGTCAACCATCGAAACGGAAGCACCATCGAAACCGCCGCTTTGAGGGCTCGACGCGTGGGACGCATACAGGAATGCAGGCTCTTCTGGCGCGAGTTCCGGACGAGTTTCCGAACGACCGGAGCCATCTTGCCCAGCGGCCGGCGTCTATCGCGGGCTCTGGCGCATTACGTGGCCGAACCGGCCGACGGCCCCCGGCGCGTCCTGGAAGTGGGGCCGGGCACGGGAGTCGCGACGAAGCAGATCGCGGCCGCCTTACGCCCCGGCGACCGGCTCGACCTGGTCGAAGTGAACGAGCGGTTCGTACGCCTCCTGAAGGAACAGCTTCAAACCGACCCCGCGCTGCTGCCCCAAGCCGAGCGGATTCGCGTCCTGCACGCTCGAATCGAAGACTTGCCGCGGGAGGAGCGATATGACGTGATGGTTTCGGGTTTGCCGCTGAATAACTTTTCGGTGGACGAGGTCGATGCCATTTTACGGATATTCAACGAGCTGGCCCGGCCGGACGCGGTGCTGTCATTTTTCGAGTACATTGGCATCCGCCGGCTGAAAGGCGCATTGGCCGGCCGAGCCGAGCGGGAGCGGCTCCGCGGCATCGGGCAGTTGCTGGAAACTCTGCTGGCGGGCAGGGAAATTCGCCGCCAGGCCGTGTGGCGGAACATCCCGCCCGCCTGGGTGCATCACGTCAAATTGGAGGGAGCAACCTGACACGATCGGTTGCCGGTTGGGTATGAAGCGACTCCTTGTATTGCTCGCCGTCGTGGCGGCGGTTGGCGGCGGATGGTATGTGGTCGGGCAGTTCGAAGCCCAGGTCGAGCGGGGCGACGACGGCAATATTGAACGGATCACCCTTGAGCCCAAGGGGCGCCTACCGGTTCTACCGGTGCCGACAGCCGGCGCCCCGGCGACCGCCCCGGCCGCCCCGGCCACCATCCGCATCGCCAGCTTCCACCTCGACCGACTCGACGACCACAAGTTCGCACGGCCGGTTGTGGGCGACCTCCTTGTCAACCTTGTACCGCAATTCGATTTATGGGCCTTCCAGGAACTCGGCGGCAGCGCGCCGAGCGTGCTCTTGCGGTTGCTCGAACGTGTCAATGAAAGTGGGCGGCAGTACGACTTCGCCGTATGCCCTTCCACACGCGAAGCGACTGACGGGCCGTACCTGGCTTTCGTGTTCAATCGGGCCACGCTCGAAGTCGACCTCGACACGGTACGCACCATCGAAGACCCCGCGGGTCAGTTCCGTAACAGGCCGCTCGTGGGGCTCTTTCGCGCCCGCGGGCCGAAACCGAGCGACGCCTTTACGTTCAAACTGGTCAATGTGCAGGTCGATCCGGCGTATGCCGATCACGAGCTGGCGCAACTGACCGACTTGTACCGTGCGGTGCGTCATGACGGGCTGGGAGAGGACGACGTCATCCTGGTCGGCAACTTTGCGGCCGTGCCGCGACGCATCGACTCGGTCTTCGCCCCCGTGCGGCTTACGGCCAGTGTGACCAGCCCGGCGGCAGCCCCCGACGGCCTGTCCACGGTGAACAACGTGGTGATCTGCCGCCGGGCGACCGCTGAATACACCGGCCGTAGCGGTGTGTTCGACCTGATCCGGGCCTACGACCTGAATCCGCTGACGCTCCAGGCGGTTTCGTCGCACCTGCCGGTTTGGTCGGAGTTTACCACCCTAGAAGGGGGCAGGCCGGGCTTCGTTCCATAGCCGGGGTTCTTCCGTTTCTAGGTGCCAGACAGCCTTTGTTTTGGGGACGGCACACGGCGTGTGCCTGCTATACTTGCCGCGCCCTAAAACTGCGCTTTCCGTAGGATGGGCTTTAGCCCGTCAAAGCGAAGACGGACAAGAATGTCCATCCTACAAAAGCGCAATAACGGCACGCGGCGAGTATACATCAAGCGGCCTGCACCTAGAAATTACGGGAAAAGCCCGATTCACGCGCCGCGTGCGCGACATATTGCCCATTCTGTGTGCATACCGTGCCCACAACGCGGGCGTTTGGGCGTGTTGCTTCTCAAAATAAGCCCTTTTCTCAATTAGCGTTCTCCAGGCCACGCGGGCTGGTCTTCCCACTGCCCACGAAGGCGATCGTCCCACGTGGTCGTCCTTCGTCATTCTCGGAAAAACACGGCATTTGACCGAAAAATGGGCCCGTCCCGTCCGGCGCGTGAACGGGCACCGCTTCTCAACGGTGGGCCGTTCTGGAGGCGTCGCGGTCTGATACCCGTCGCGTGCGTCCCGGCTTCTGGATTCGGTTCGGCACGCGAGTTGCTTCCCCCTGTTTCGGCCATCGCGGACTAGGGTGTTCCGATGCCAAGTTCTCCGACAACGTGAGGTGACCGATGAGTGTACGTGGGCGCATTTTCCCTGAGGCCCGATGGCTTGTTGGCGGGCCGGCGCTGTTTGCCGTGCTGGCGGCGGCTGCTACCGTTGGGGCCGCTGAAACGCCGGTCCCCGGCGCCGACGACGGCGCGGCCCTTGCCGCGCTGGCCATCGATGTCGACACACTCTGGACGTGCATTGCCGCGTTCCTGGTGTTCTTCATGCAGGCAGGGTTCGCGATGGTCGAGGTCGGATTCACCCGCGCCAAGAATGCCTGCTACATCATCATGAAGAACCTGATG
>SKZG01000203.1 GCA_007127495.1 Planctomycetales bacterium | reverse complement strand
GCCCCCGCCTACCTGCCCGACGACCGCATCGTGTTCCTCTCCACGCGTCCCAGCGGCCTGGTGCCGTGCGCCAACTCGGGCGTGAACATCCTGCACGTGATGAACGCCGACGGATCCGACATCCACACCATCTCGGTCAACAACGTCAACGAGTTCGATCCCGCCGTGCTGCCCGACGGCCGCATCCTGTTCGGCCGCTGGGAGTACATTGACAAGAACGCGCTGACCATCCAGTCGCTGTGGACGGTGAACCCGGACGGCACGCAGGAGACGGCCGTGTACGCCAATAACATGGTGTTTCCGGAAGCCATTCTCGACGCCCGGCCGGTGCCCGGCTCGCACCTGATCGTCGGGACGTTCGCGAAGCATAACTCGACGCCGCGCGGCTCGATCGCGCTGGTGGACCCGCGCATGGGCAAGAACAACGTCGCCGCCATCACGAACCTGGAGCACCCGAACAACCCGACGTTCGACCGTGGCAACTCGTGCGAGCCGTGGCCCGTTTCCGAGAACCTCTTCCTGTTCAGCGGCCGGCCGCCGGGAGCCAAGCGGAACGCCCTGGAGATGATCGACCGCTCCGGCCACCGGGTGCTGCTGATGGACGATCCGGACATCTGCCTCCATTCGCCCATGCTCGTCAAGCCGCGGCCGCGGCCGCCGGTCATCGCGTCGGTCGTCGATCGGACGGCGCAAACCGGCCGGTTCCTCGTGCAGGACATTTACCAGGGGCTCGACGGCGTCCAGCGCGGCGAGGTGAAGCAGCTTCGGGTTCTGGAAGAGACGTCGCGCGTTAGCGCCACCGGCATGGGCGGCAGCCCGTTCAACCAGGTGTTCCTCGTCAGCGCCGCCCTGGCGTGGAGCCCGAAAAACTTCCTGGGCGTTGTGCCGGTCGATGAAGACGGATCGGCCTATTTCGAGGTGCCCTCGGGCCGGGCGGTGTACCTGCAAGCGCTCGACGCCGAGGGCCGGTTGGTGCAGAGTATGCGCACGTTTGTGCAGGCGGCGCCGGGCACGACGCGCTCGTGCGTCGGCTGCCACGAGCATAAGGCCGGCACCACCGCGTCCACGGCCGGCTTCCCCGCCGTGCTCGCCCGCGAACCCAGCCAATTGAAACCGGAATCGTGGGGCAGCGGCTACGTCGACTACCCCAGCATGGTGCAGCCGGTGCTGGACCGGAACTGCGTACGCTGCCACGGCGGCGAGGACGATATCGCCGGCGGCATGGACCTTTCCGGCGGGTGGACCGAGTACTTCAACATCAGCTACGAGAACCTGGTGAGCCGGCGCAAGACGCAACTGACCGCCCACTGGATCGCCGGCATCGACTGCATGAACGGCACGGCGTTCTGGTCGTCGCAAATCTTCCCCCCGCGGTCCCACGGTTCCGGGGCCGCGCCGCTGGCCAACGTCATCATGAGCGGGCATGGGGGCCGACTTGCCGAGCTGACCCGGACCGAGCGCGATTTGATCATGGCCTGGATCGACACGAACGGCCTGTACCACGGCACATGGGACTACACGCCCAGCGGAGCCGCCGTCCGCCCCTGGAGAAGCACCGTCGCCCAACTCACGGCCGAGATGCAAGCGGCCGGCTGCATTCAGTGCCACGGCGAGGGCAACCGCCTCGCGTTTTTCGAGAACGACTGGATCAACCTCCGCACGCCGGAGCACAGCCGTATCCTCCGCGCGCCGATGGCCAAGGAGGGCGAAGGATTGGGCCTGGCACTGTGCCGCGGCCGCAAGGTCGATCCGCGCCGGCAGCGCATCCACCTGCTGCGGCCTCACTACTACCACGCGGTCCAGCCGATCGCGGCGTTCGCGCGGCACGACATCGTGCCGCCCGACCTGACCGGCAATCCGGTCGTCAGCTTCGCATCGACGCAGTCGCCGCACTATCAGAACATGTTGCGAATCATCCAAGAAGCACGGCAGGAGACGCTGGCCGCGCCGCGCATCGACATGCCGGGCGCCCAGGCCGTGCCGGGCGCGTGTCGGCTGTTCGTTCCACCGCCGCTTCCCGACGAACCGCCCAAACTGACCGCCGAGCCCGACCGGGACGGGCTGGTGCATCTAGCCTGGGAGCGGTCGGCGTGGACGATCGGCCTGGAGGCCGAGTTGCACCGCGGCAGCGAGTCCGACTTCGCACCGGACGCTGGCACCCTTCTCGCCAGAAGTTCCCGCCCCCTGTGGACTGACCGGGACGCCCCCAAGGGCCCACAATACTACGCGCTGGTGCTGGTGAGCGACGAAGAGCGGAGCCGGCCGAGCTACGCGCGGGTGGACGTCCCCGCTCCGGCGCCGCCCGCCGCTCCTTCGACCCTCGAGGCGGTGCCGGCGTCGTACTCGGTCCGGCTGCACTGGAACATGCCCGATGCGGCCGTGCCGGGCTATCACGTCTACCGCCGCGAGACGCCCGACGCCGAGCCCCAGCGGCTCACTGAGCAGCCGCTACCCGGCGCCACGTTCGCCGACACCACGGCCGAGCCGGGCGTTTCGTACACGTATCACGTTCGGGCAGTCAGCAGGCGAGGCGTGGAGAGTGAACCATCGCCCGCCGCTACGGCCACTTCGAAGATCGTTCGAGAACCGGTGTTCACGGCGCGCTTCTACGACGGAACTCCGGCCGGCGTGCGGCACGAGGGTTCGCCGCTGGCGGGCCGTCGGCACGGCGCGGCCAAGGCCACCGAAACCGTTTTGGACCTCCGCGAGGGCGGAATGGTCACCTTCCCGCGGCATGAAATGTTCGACCTGGCCCAGCCGCTGACCATCTCGTGCTGGGTGTGGTTTGACGAGCAGGGAAACATGCCCGTGGTGGTCAGCTACGGCCGGTGGAACCAAGCCGGCTGGTTCTTGCAGTGGCTTGGCGACCGGTGGCGATTTCACGCGGGCGGGGTCGATTGCGACGGCGGCACGCCGGAAATCGGCCGTTGGACGCATGTGGCCGGCACGTTCGACGGGCATACGCTGCGCCTTTTCCAGGATGGCACGCTGGTGGCGGAGCGCGCCGGCCCGGTAAGCCCCGCGCCCTGGCAGGGCGCGTTGCACGTCGGCCAGTACAGCGGCGGCCCGGCGCCGCAATACCAAGTTCACGGACGGATCGCCAACCTGACCGTGTATCACCGCCCCCTGCCGGCCGCGGAAGTTGCCGACCTTGCCAAAACGCGGCCGCAATGACTCAACTGCCAACCATCTACTCCGCCGCCGATGGTCGGGACATTGCCCGACATACCGGCCGGGATAATCTTTATGACCGGTAGATGCCTGATCGACACTAGCAATCCGCGTCGCCCATGCAAAGGCTCATGGTGTGCTGGAGTTGTTCGGGCAGGAAAGGCTTGGCAATGAAATCCTGCGCGCCCTTCCGGATGGCTTCGGAGATCAGCCGGGTTTGATTCAATGCGCTGACCACGACCACCTTGGCGCTGGGGTCAAACTGCAGAATGCGATCCAAGGCGTACATGCCGTTGGTCCCCGGCATGACGATGTCGAGCGTGACGGCGTCGGGACGCTTCTTCATGTATTGCTCGACGGCTTCCTGGCCGTTGGCGGCCTCGCCAACGACAAGCCAGCCTGCGTCCAGGAGTGCATCGGACACCATCTTGCGCATGAGCATGGAGTCGTCCACGACAAGTACGTTTTTGGGCATTGTTTTGGCTCCAGGAATTGCACGGTGCATGGGAGAGGCGGCGGCGACGCTTCCAGTTGAAACACTCAAGTATAGGTTGCGGCAGGGGGCGCGCAGCAGCCGTCAACCGATTCGCCTAGCCGTCCATGGTGACCAGTGAGTTCGGGCAGCCGATCCGGCAGAACCCGTACGTTGTGCGCAACCACACCAAACCGTCTTCGAATAACCCGCCGCGGCTGATCTTCCATCAATCGAAGGGAATCGTTCGCTCGATAATGGGAGAGGAGGCAATCCATCGTTCCTCGATGCAGGGCTCAATCATGTTGGACATCAACCGCAACCAATTATTCCTGGCAGGGATGCTTTTTTTGTTCTTGGGCGTTCAGTTCCGTGTGGTCGAGTCGTACAAACTGACGCCGGAACTGACTCAGTTCTTGGCGGAACGGACCGGGCATCCGCTGGCCTCCGTCAACGCCGCCACGCCGGCGCTGACGCAGTCGGGCCGGCCGCTTGCGCAAAAGACCATCGAGACGGCCGACTGGATCGGCTGGGCCATGCTCTCGCTAAGCGCCATCCTGATTTTGCAATCGTTCATTATGAAGCCGCCGGGGGCGAACTAGCCGGACGGCTCCCTTCCTTCCACGTGAATTGCTCGCGGCGGCGCCAGCCGTGAACACGCTTCACCGACCGAGAACCGCCCGGAGTTCTCTGAAGAGGTCCCTGGGCCGACCGAATTCACGGTTCTGGAGAATCTTGCCCTGGAACAGGTCGGCCGCACCGTGGAAGACACAGGATGACCACCCCTGCGGGGGGATGCCGATATAGTCACCCGAGCACCACGGCGAAAACTTTCGGCTGCTCCAACGTGCGCTGCTCCTGAACCGCCCAAGCGAATGGTCGGTGCTGGGGGTTGACACAATTGGTTCAGGGCGTATCCTAGGGGCTGGTCTCCCGTTTGAGTCGGTCCGCAAATCGGGACCGGCTCCACGCACAGTCAGGTCGATGAAGGAGTTTGGCCCAATGTCTGAGTATCGGCACATCGAGGTGAACGAAGTCGGAGATGTGACGGTGGTGCGATTCCGCGACCGCAAGCTCATCGAAGACATTCGAATTCAAGAGCTTGGGCACGAATTGTTCAGCCTGGTGGACGCCGAGAATCGCGACAAACTCCTGCTGAACTTCTCGCAGGTCGAGTTTCTTTCGAGTTCCGCCCTGGGGAAACTGATCACGCTGGACAAGAAGATGAAGACCGCTGGCGGCGCCATCAAGCTTTCGAATATCAGGCCGGAAATCTTCGAGGTGTTTACCATCACAAGACTGGATCGCCTGTTCGATATCCGCGATGACGAAGCCGATGCCCTCGCCGCATTCTGACCACGTGGTCGTGCCACGACGGCGATGACGTCAGCCGGCCGCGCCGCGAAAACCCGAGAACGGTGCCTGATGGCTAACGAGCACTGGACCTGGCAAACGGATCAGAAAATCGTCAGCGAGGCCGGCGCCGCGCGGGGTATCCAGGAAGAATTGCTTCGCAAAATGAGGGCGGCACGCTGGAACCGGCACGAATGTTTCGCCGTGCGGCTGGCCATGGAGGAGGCGATTGTCAACGCCATTACCCATGGAAACCGCTACGACACGGCCAAGCAGGTTCGCATACGGTGTTGGCTTGGGCCGGAATTGGTGCGAATCGAGGTGCGCGATGAAGGACCGGGCTTCGATCCCGCGGACGTGCCCGATCCTACCGACCCGGAACGCCTGCAGTGTCCCTGCGGGCGCGGTATGATGCTCATGCGGCACTTCATGACGCGGGTGGAGTACGACGAGTCGGGTAGTACGGTTGTGCTGGAAAAACGCCGCGCGGCAGGCAGGGCCAAGTGAAGGCTGCGAAGGTTATACTCGCCGCGTGTCGTTATTGCGCTTTTGTAGGATGGACATTCTTGTCCGTCTTCGCTTTGACGGGCTAAAGCCCATCCTACGGAAAGCGCAGTTTTAGGCCGCGGCGAGTATACCACGGCCGTTTACTGCGGGTCCTTTGGCCTCAGGGTGGTAAGCCACCGGTTGCGGGGCGGTTTTTCGGCCGGCGCATCGCCGGTAGGCGCATCGCGCCCCGCTTGACCTCGCTGTTCCAGCAGGCGCAGTTTCTCTTCGATTTCGTTTCGTTCGCGGGCGAGTTTTGCTCGCTCGATCGATAGTTCGACTTCGGCCCGGCGGAACTTTTCGTGCCACTGTTCCTGCAACTGCGCCAGGTGTTGCCGTTCTTCCTGGATGATGGCGTCTTTGTCGAGTATGCCGCCTAGCGCTGCGGCGCCGACGGCTAGAGACCCCACGCTGGCACTCTGGTTTTCAAGCAACCGCTTGAGTTCGGCGATCTCCACGTCCTTCTCGGCTACGATTTCGTCGGTGCGTTGGACAATCGCCCGGACGTCCGGCGTGTGAGGTTGCCCTTCCGCTGCGTCTTCGTCGGGTTCGGATTCCAGCTCGGCCAGGATGCGTCGCTTCTCGGCTTCCCAATCGAGCGCTTGCCCTGCTGCGGGGGCCGAGGCGAACCGGGAACGGGCTTGGTCTTGGTCTTGGAGCTGCTCCTGGAGCCGGGCATTTTCCCGCTTCAATTCGCGCAGGTCGTCCATCGCCAGGTCGTAGCGATGTTGCAGATCCGGGCCGGAGCCCACCGCTTCGCCGGCCAGTTCGTCCGCCGCTTCGGCGGCTGTATCGGCGGCGAATTGGTCGAGGCATTCGCGCAGTTGGGTCTCGGCTTCTTCGAGTTGACGTTGCTTCGTCTGGAGGAACTCCCGCACTTTCTCCCGTTCCTCGCGCAGCACCTGGTCGAACGGATCGGCCCGCTCGGTCGTGTCAGGGGTTGGCAGTTGCGAAGCTTCCATGGACGGCAGTTCCGGGCCATTTCCGGAACGGGCGCGCAAGGCCATTGGCGATGCCTTCCGCCAAGCGAAACCGACACCACCCGAAGTGAGGGACTGCGCGCAGAAAGTCCCTACTAGATGTATAGGTTATTTATTGGGTTATTTCGCGCGCGCCGTGCGGACGGTGTTGGGGAGAAGCTCTTCGGCGAATCGGGTTTGGTAGTGCAGGCTGGTGGCCTCGCCGCGGAACCCGACCACCCGCTTGTCGGTTTCCATTTGCTGCCGCAGCACGCGGCCGGCGTCGATGTCGAATCGGACCTCCCCCTTTGCGGCACATTGCGTCAGTTGTGCCTCGATGGCCGGATCGCGCACCGGGGTCAGCACGGCCGTGCGCACTCGAATGAAGGCTACGCCATGACGCACGCTGTCCAGCGTGAAGGTCTGCCGTGTGCGGATCGTTTGCACTCCGCCCCCGTCGGTGCGAACCTGCACCTCATGCGGACGCGACCACCTCTCGCCCACCGCAACCGGTTCCTCGGGCAGTGGAATGGTGATATCGCCTTCATTTTCGGTCGGGCCGGTTGGCAATTCGCGTTCGCGTTTGAGCACCGTGCCGCGGTCGCTGAGGGTGACCGTCGAAAGGGGCCGTCCCACCGCCGAGGCCACCTGCTGGAATCCGACAGGCGGTTCAGCGTCGGACTCGCTGTCGAAACGCTGCTCCTCACGGCCGCTGAGAAGCTGCCGCATCTGAACCTGCTCGACCGAGTACACGAAGGTGGCCGCCCCGTCCCGTGTCACCTCGCTGACCTGCCATACCTTGACCGATTCGCTGGTCGACTCGGCCGTTTGGGTTACGCCGGCCCCGGTGGTCCGAACCCGATTGCGATGACTGACTTTCCAGCGGATCGTTTCGCCTGGCTGGAAACGATACCGAAGCGTGTACTTCGGGACCGGTTCGGCCGACTCGGCTCGGGTTCGGCCGCTCATCAGCCAGCACGCGGCAATCGCCGTCACCGCACAGAGAAAAAAGGCACTTCCGTTTCCAGGTGCAGACAGCCTTGGTTTCAAGGACGGCACACGGCGTGTGCCTACTACATCAGCGTGGCCTGCACCTAGAAACGGAAAAGCCAGGAAAAGAGGTTGGGTTCGCATAAGGCTCGCATCCTTTCGAGTCATGGATAGGTTCCGGTTACAGTGAACGGTTGCGTGGAGTCCCTCGCGTTGCCGTTTGCAGGCGTTACTGCCTGTTGATCTGCAAACGCCCGCCCCAGCCCAGCTTCTCCCGCAAAGTGTTGTAATAGCTATGTCCCGGTGCGGCGACCAACTGGAACCGCTGCGGGGCCTGTTGCACGCGCACCCGGTCGCCCGGTTGTAGTGTACACAGCACGTGGCCATCGACCACCACGGAGGTGCCCACGTTCGGCCGGGCCACCACGAGTTCGTACCGCCGTTCCGCGGAATCGACCACGGGCCGGTTGGTCAGCGTGTGGGGGCTGATCGGCGAGATCACGAACGCCTGCAACTCCTTTCGTAGGATCGGTCCGCCGGAGGCAAGGCTGTGAGCCGTCGACCCGACCGGCGTGCTGAGGATCAATCCGTCGCAACTATACGTAGTTACCCATTCTGAGTCAACGTAAAGATCGAGGTCCATCATCGCGAACGTCGGTCCGCTCCACACGACCACCTCGTTGAGCCCGAGCTGGCGGCACGCCGGTTCCGTCGCGTCTTGGCGAAATACGAGGCACTGGAACATCAGGTGCTGGATCACCCGGAGCCTGCCGGCCGCGAAATCGCGCAGGATTTCCGGCAATTCGCCGGGGCTGAGGTCCGCCAAGAACCCCAGTTTGCCCAGATTGACGGCCGCCACGGGTAGTTGCCGCTCG